>CAYTCQ010000010.1:0-12501 GCA_964436485.1 uncultured Candidatus Saccharibacteria bacterium
TCGCGCCTCGGCGCAATTTACTTACAGTTGTAAGGCTTGGAATGGTTGGAACAAAATAATAGTAAAATCCACCCTGTCGGGTCTCGATAGTGGAAAAACCTATTATGTTAACCCAATCGTAGGTAACAACTTGATGTTTGCGCCAGTGATGGCATACAAACTTGATAGTTTTGTTGCAACAAGTAGCACTCGTACGTTGATGGATACTCTGTACCCGTCGATTCCAAATCCTGTGTACTTGTTTGTCAAAAGTATTGCGACTGTATGGAATAGTACGAAAGGCGCTTACGATACTGCCGGTTCAATAGTATCAGTGCCAGTACTACCAGCAAAAAAACCAGTGACACAGACATTTGTCGGGCAGTCTCCGACATCAAAAACTGTGAACATAACAGTTACTCAAGATCCAGGGAACGATACGTGTGACGTATTTGTTTGCGGGTCATTTGGAGATACTGTTAACACGATCTGGTTTCCATGTGCTGTTCGCGATTCAATTTTTCCAGCATTTGGATCAACTACTCAAGCAGTAACAAAAGTATATACAATGCCTGTCGGATTTTCTGGCAAGCTGTACAGTTTTTTTGTTCTCTTGAAGCCTCGTAATGGTGGAAAAACTGATACGATCGGCAAATATACTGGAAAGACGTTGCTAAGTCCTACGCCTGGTACTACTACGACACTTCAAAATGCCAAAGTAAACAAGGCGGACTCAATTACCGGTGACTACTATGCAAACACCAACAATATTGCAGGGAGTCTTACTATGTATTCACAAGATTCTGCAACAGGTAAAGTTGATTCAAGTGTTGTTACTTTTGCAGCAGGTTCGGATGTCATTACGGCACACCAGCTTGTGGCTCCTGTAAGTCAGGGTCACGTGTACTACGAGTGGGCAACACTACGACTGCCTACTACAAGCAATACCTGCGCAAAAACAAGATTGAGAGTTGCAAATCAAACATTCTCAATAACGCCTGATACTTCTTATGCGGTTGGAGTTGACTCACAGAGGGTTGTTGTTTGGATTGATGTTCCGGATTCAAGTCAGGTTAATAACCTTACGTTTATAGCTGACTATTATCCGACACCAAGTTACTCAGTACCTTTCTTTACACAAGGATATCCGACACTTACAGCAGGTAGGTATCACTTTTCGGTAACAATTCCTAATTTAGTTGTCGGTACTACCTATGTGGTTTCTCCGTTTGGCTGTGCAAACAATGGATCAAATTGGATTAACCCTGGTGATGTGAAAATAATTTTCACATTCATGGGGATGACAACAAGTATCGTGCAAGTTGAGAACGGTGATAAACCTCGGGTATACCCTAATCCTGCAGTTGGGAAATTATTTATAGAAAATGTGAAAGAGTATATTTTCTATAATCCTATCTCGCAGGCTGTGGTTTCTCAGCAAAAAAATTGTAACAGTCGTGTTGAAGTATCTTTAGAAAATGTTCCGCAAGGAATGTATATTCTAAAAACCGATCATGGTACTGAGAAAGTTTTGGTTCAATAAAATAATCTGTGTGAAATTTAAGGTAAAGCCCCCGACTATTCGGGGGCTTTTTTAATGCGCGCGTGAGTAGGGTATACTGATCCTATGCAGACAATCATTTCCATATACAAGAAGCTCTATCATTATTTCGACAAGCTCGAAGATCGCATCCGCGCGTACCTCTCGCGCTCACCGATACTCTATGCATTTATTGCTGGTATTTCAATCGTGCTCTTTTGGCGCGGCGTGTGGCGTATCGGCGATTTTCTTGAAGAGCAGGGAGGAATTTTAGGCGCGCTCTTCTCGGGTCCCGGATCAGTTATCATGACTGTTATTGTTATGCTTGCAACAGGACTCTTTATTTCATTCTTTGTTGGAGACCTTATTATCCTTTCTGGTCTTAAGCATGAAAAGAAAGTGGCAGAAAAAACAGAAGCAGATGTTGCTAAAGAAGAAGAGAAACTCCGTCTCATCGAAAAGACACTCAATGAAGTGAGAGAGGAGGTTCATCACTTACATGAAGAACATACAGGTAAAAAATAAAATGTTTTAGGGCTTGACCCAGTAGTGAGTTTTGGCGATGCGATTTTATCGCGTGCTACGCACATCGCCAAAATCTACTACGGGCTTGACAAAAAGGTTTAATTTGCTATACTACTTGTGTGAGTAATAATCTCCAATAAATTATTACAAGCAAATGCCTCACAAAACCCCGCGCAAGCGGGGTTTTGTGTTTTTTGGTATATACTATGTATGTCATCCCGACTTTTGCTTGTGTGCATAAGGCGGGTTGATCCACTCACATAGGCATTTGTGTTGGAGTTTCGGATTAGCCCGCCTCGTGGACATAATCGAAACAAAAAAATCTCGCGCGGAAATTTCCGCGCGAGATTTTTTATGAGAGATATTTTTTTCTTGCACATTATTTTTTTTGTTCATACGATTAAAATTTTTTTTAAAAAATAATTTCTCAAAAAATTTTTCGTGCAACCCGCCGAAATTTTTATAACCGAAAATTTTTTCGGGCAAGAGTTATCCACAGTTTTTTGTAAAAAAATATTGCACGCATCTTTTGTATGCGCGATAATTATTGTGGTTGTGTTTGATTAGTTTAGAAATATTTTTTAAAAAATATTTTGGTCGGAATCAAACACCGTCTTATAAATAATTCATCTTAAAATTTATGGCAGCAAAGAAAAAGGCTACAAAGAAGAAGGTAGCAAAGAAGACAACTAAGAAGAAGACAGCAGCAAAAAAGAAGCGCGCTTAGTTCTTCACCCACTTAAGAAAAATCCTTCCCGTTTTGGGAAGGATTTTTCTTTTTTGAGTGCTTTGTAAAGAAGGGACGGTACGATGGAAAAATGGGTCTTAAAATGCTATACTAGGCATCCAATGCCTATATTTTCAGGAATTTTCGGAGATACAACCACGGCCTTCCTTAAGGAGGCCAAAAAGACGGTTACGAAGATAAACGCCCTCGAAGAGGGCTTCAAAGTGCTTGCCGACGAGGCTTTTCCTCAAAAGACAGCCGAGTTCAAAGATCGTCATGCACAAGGTGAGTCACTCGACGCGCTTTTGCCCGAAGCGTTTGCGCTTGTGCGTGAAGCAGCGTGTCGCACGATTGGTCAGCGTCACTATGATGTACAGCTTCTTGGTGGTATGGCACTGCATAAAGGCAACATTGCCGAAATGCGTACGGGTGAAGGAAAGACACTCGTGGCCACACTTCCAGTCTATTTGAATGCACTTGCCGGAAAAGGTGTGCACGTTGTGACGGTCAACGACTATCTTGCGCGTCGCGACGCGGTCTGGATGGCGCAGGTCTACTCATTCCTCGGACTTTCTGTTGGTGTAGTCAATTCTCAGAACGTCTCGTTTGTCTACGACAAGACACATAAGCTCGATCCAGAAGAAAGCGCTGCGGAGCTCTATAAAGTAGTATATGAATTCCTTCGCCCTGTGACTCGCAGGGAGGCGTATGCTGCCGACATTACCTATGGTACAAACAACGAATACGGCTTTGACTACCTCCGTGACAACCTCGCGCACACTCCAGAGGGGCTTGTTCAGCGTGAGCACTTCTACGCGGTGGTGGACGAAATCGACTCTATTCTTATCGACGAGGCGCGTACTCCGCTCATTATTTCAACAGAGGCGGAAGAATCTGAAGGTTTCTATATTCAGTTTGCCCAGATCGCGCGCGACCTTCACGAGGAGCATGATTATACAAAGGACGAGAAGCGTCGTGCTATTTCGCTGACTGATGCGGGTATCTCAAAAGCAGAGTCAGCCCTTGGTATTTCAAATATCTATACAGAAAAAGGCATTAAGTATGTACACCACCTTGAGACAGCTGTGCGCGCCAAGGCGCTCTTCCAGAAAGACCGCGACTACGTCGTGCGTGATGGAGAGATCATCATTGTCGATGCCTTTACTGGCCGTATGCAACCAGGGCGCCGTTGGAACGAAGGCCTTCATCAGGCTATTGAAGCCAAAGAAGGCGTAAAGATTCAGAAGGAGACACGCACTGCTGCTTCAATTACATTCCAAAACTACTTCCGTTTCTACAAGAAGCTCTCAGGTATGACAGGTACTGGTAAGACAAGTGAGGAAGAATTCCGCAAGGTCTACGATCTCAATGTCATTGAGATCCCAACACACCGCACTGCCAAGCGTATCGACAAAAACGACCTCATCTTCCAGACAGAAAAGGGGAAGTGGCAGGCTGTGGCTCGTGAAGTAAAGGAGCGTCATGAAAAAGGTCAGCCAGTGCTTATCGGTACTATCTCAATTGAACGCAATGAGCTTCTTTCTGCATATTTGCGTGAAGCAGGTGTGCCACACACCGTGCTCAATGCTAAAAACCACGAAAAAGAAGGCGAGCTTATCGCGCAAGCAGGTAAGAAAGGTGCTGTAACGGTAGCTACAAACATGGCCGGTCGAGGTATCGACATCATTCTTGGTGGTGTGCCACAGGATGACGACATGAAAAAAGAGATCCAAGGGCTTGGTGGACTCTTTGTACTGGGAACAGAACGCCATGAAGCTCGTCGTATCGACAATCAGCTTCGCGGTCGCGCAGGCCGTCAGGGTGACGCAGGTGAGACGCAGTTTTTCGTGTCACTCGAAGACGATCTTATGCGCGTGTTCGGATCAGAACGCATGAAGGCTATGATGGGCCGCTTTGGTATCCCCGAAGATCAGCCGATCGAAAACAAGCTCATTACTCGCGCGCTTGAAAGTGCTCAGAAGAAGATTGAAGGCTTCCACTTCGACGCTCGTAAATACACGCTCGAATACGATAACGTACTCTCACACCAGCGTGGTATCGTCTACGCGCGTCGTCGCACCATGCTCCTTGCTCAGCGTGATGAAGTAGAAAAGTATCTTGCCGACTTTATCGGAAGTGACGAAGCACTTGCAAACACATTCAAACAAAAGCGCTCCCTTGCAGGCGATGAGGCCTTTCTTGAGACATTCCGTCGCATTGTGCTCCATGTGACCGATATGCTCTGGACTGAGCACCTTGAGACAATGGAATACCTCCGTTCGTCTGTAAACTTGCGTGCCTACGGTGGTCGCGAGCCGCTTATTGAGTACCAGCGTGAAGGTCTGCGCCTCTTCCGTGACATGGAACTTTCATTCCGCGAGCAAGTGATTGAATTTGTGGGCACAATCTCTCAGACTTCGAACATCCAGCCACAGACACCTGAAGAAACAACGAAAAAACAGCAGTATGTCGCAAGCCATCAAGAACCCGAGGAGCTGACAGGGAAGAAAGAAATAGATTCTCCACTTAATAAAAACAACGACAATGAGGATCCAAAAGTAGGCCGCAATGATCCATGTTGGTGTGGATCAGGAAAAAAGTTTAAGAAATGCCATGGAGCATAAACAAACGACCGCATATGCGGTCGTTTGTTTATGCGATATGATATCTATATGAAAATGCCTTTGACTCTCATCATTATCCATAAAGACGGCAAGGTGTTGCTTGGTATGAAGAAGCGCAGTTTTGGCGAAGGTAGGTGGAATGGCTTTGGTGGCAAGCTTATGGAGGGGGAGTCTCTTGAAACAGCTGCACATAGAGAGCTTTTAGAGGAGGCGGGTGTGACCGTACCTCATCTTGAAGAGGTTGGAATGCTCGACTTTGCTTTTGAGAGCGATCCGATGGTCCTTGAGGTCCATGTATTTCGAGCAACCGATCTTATTGGCGAGCCAGTTGAGACAGAAGAAATGCTACCTAAGTGGTTTGCCGAAGGGGAAATACCATTCGACCAGATGTGGTCGGACGACCAGTTTTGGTTCCCGTTCTTCCTTGCGGGCAAGAAATTTAGGGGTAGATTCCTCTTTGACAGGCCTTCGGACGCTACGTATTCGGCCCAGATCCTTACATCAGAGCTCTCAGAGGTGTCTGAACTCTAGAGTAGGCAATGCTAACTATCCACAGACCCTAAATTAGCCTATATTTTTGGACAAGTCGTCAAGGTTTATGGTCGAAAAAACCCTTATTTTATAAGGGTTTTTTCGTTTTGACACATACAAAAAGCATGGTATAACTATTGACTTTTCTGTCAGCCTGTGATACAATATCGGCATAACCTGAAGGTAGTAAGTGAGAGCTTATTACATACAGGTTTTTTTGTTTCTTGGCCCAATATCCGATAGGCATACTGGATATGAGGTCTTCCCGAAGATGAGTTGATGGAGCATAACCATCGCCCTATGCAAAAGCATTTTTCAAAATTCATGCAGTCCGTCGTTGCCTTGCCTGTTCTGGCAACACACATTGCGATCTCTCCAGTTCTTGGAGCGGTCGGAGTGTCACCCACTGCAGTAGCTATATTCCCGGATACAAATAGGCCCCTCCAAAGCGATGTTGCTGATAACCAACAGGAACATGCTGTAAAGGTTAAGAAGGTCGAGGCGTTCTTCACTAAGTACGATCGACCGCTCGCTGATCACGCTGAAAAGCTGGTTACTGCGGCAGAAGAAAATGGTCTCGACTGGAAGCTCGTTGCAGCTCTTGGTCAAGTAGAATCAAGCGGAGGCGAACACGCCTGTCCAAACAATAGAGCAAACGCGTTCGGATACGGCTCATGCCGTGGAGTGACATTTGAGTCATTCGACGAAGCAATTGATACTGTTGCAAAGACGATTGCCGGAAATAGTAAGGCAACAGCTCGTTTCTACAAAGATAAAGACCTTAAAACTAAACTAGAAGTCTATAACGGTCGTGCCAACATCAAATACGTTGATAACGTGATGTGGGTGATGGACCAGATTGAGAAACAGCAGGTTGCTGATACTCAGACTGGAACAAAGGCCTAACTAGAAAAACAGCCCCGCCTTTCGGCGGGGCTGTTTTGTTGTGCGCTATTGCGCAGCCAAGAATGAGACAACAATGGCGGCAGTTTCAGCACGCAAGACGAGGTCACCGAGCGAGAGAACTGTTATACCGGCGGTGTGTGCTTGAGAGACTTCTTCAGGCGTAAATCCACCTTCAGGGCCGACAAAGAACGAAGTGCTTATTTCGATCTGCTCCATACTTGCCTTGAACGACGACCCAGTAAGATCAAAGAGCACGGACTTTGAGGTTTCGACAGATGATAGTGCTTCGTTGAAAGTAGTCGGTTCCGCAAGTGTCGGCAGTGTCGTACGGCCGGACTGCTCGGCTGCTTCTTTGATAATCTTCTCAAGGCGAGTGCGGTTGAAGCTTGTCTTTACCGTGCGAGTGGTGAGGAGTGGCACAATGCGCCCGATACCAAGCTCAGTGGCTTTTTGGCAGATGATTTCAAAGTTCTGTGTGCGAATAAGAGAGGCGTAGAGTGTCTTTCCATTTGCTTGCTCACGGTGTTCTTCGCGTACGTTGTGAATGCTGACAGTTGCCTCCTTTTTTGTGAGAGATGTGATGACGGCGTCAGCCTCGTGGCCTTTGCCATCGGCAAGGATGATACGGCTGCCTGTGCGCAGGCGCAGAACGTTCTTCCATTGGTTGAGGAGCTCTTTGTCGGCAAGTACGAGCTCCTGTGTATTAAGATAAAAATTTCCGATAAATCGGTGTACCTTCATCCCGTTAGAGACAGGAAATCATTAGATTTCCGTCGAGCTTAGACTGATAGTGGTTTTTCATACGGAGGATATTTTATCGTTCTTTTACTTATCAAACAAACGCGAGGGTCTCTAACGGGACAGGATTCTAAAACTATAGCACTAATCCTTAAGCTTTCCAGCCTTGCGCTCAAGTATGTCGGCAGGCCGGAGCGAGCGAACCTGCTTCTTTGTGAGTATTTCAATGTGTGGGTGAGCGTCGAGCGCAGCCGCTATTTCGTACAGATCCTCATGTGTCGTGATCCAGTCCTTTTGAGCAACCGCTTCTATCTGAAATGGCTTTGAAAAACTGCGCAGTGTCTTGTGTCCGTCATCGGTAAAATATTCATGAAAATATGACATAGCAAGCTCGCGCGGAGTTTTGTAGACAGGCTCGCGATAGCGCAAGACAGCGTGGCTTGTTTTTGAAATAGCGCCCCAGAGGCCATCTTGTTTGAAAAGGCACACAACATGATCGACATCATGTACATGGGGGTCGACACGTAGGTCGAGTAAATAAGCTTTATGTTTGTGATGATGCAATACTGCGTACGCAAAGAGCGCGCCCTCAACACAGCTTGCAGACTTTTTTTCTATGACTGCTCGAGGTGATCGCACAATAGGCTCACGCTCATCAGAGCGCATAGTGAGTGTGTTTAAAAAATCCTGAATCTTAGCGGGGCTATTGAGTGAGCGGAATAGTTTTTCTTCCTCGCGGGTAAGATCATGCATAGGCTATTGCTTTGATGTTCCGTAGAGACTGACGCTGTTGAGGTCTGTTGTTTGTTCGTTTGGTGGAGTTCCTTGGAAGACGCACGTAATAGTAGTCGGTGAAATGTTGAACATTCCAAGAAGCCACTGGCCTTCTTGCATCATGTTGCGGGTGCGGGAAGTGGTCCCAGCAGGAACCATGTAGTTGGTTGTTGAATTGCCTGTGCCGACAGGCTTGAGAGAAAACGATGATCCTGCCACCGTACACTTGTAGTTTGAGTTTTCAATACTCTCAATATTTGTTGCGCGAGTACTGCGAGTGATTTTGCCACCAAGGGCTTTGCTTGTGCCACCAAAAGAGAAAGCAGAAGCTTCCTGTGTGCCCACAGTTGCAAAGAGTATTCCAAGCGCCAGTGCCCATACCACGATGTGTCTCATGGATATAGTGTAGCACAGGGGAATGTAAAGCGCCCCGCCTTTCGGCGGGGCGCTTCTGTATATTATCTCTTTTTCTTACCTGCTGTTTTCTTTGCAAGCATGACAGCCTTTGCTGCTCGGCGCTTTGCAGTCTTGTGTGGGCCTTTCGGCATACGCTTTGGACTGACGCCCTGAAGTCTCTTTTTTGCCATAGTGTGTGGTTTCTTATACTAAGACGCTTATTGTAGCATGAAAAGTAGGGAATTGATATCATAAGGGTATATGAAAAACCAAGAAGGCGGGTTTTTGAAACTTATTATCATTGTGGCAGTTGTGCTCGTGCTGTTTATGTATCACGACAAAGATGGCGTTACTCCGGCGCAGAAAGTGATCCATAAGTTTGAAGACGTGTACAACGGACTTATCGGCAAAGCGCAGACGGCAAAAAGCCAGATTGAGGAGCACGATCGGCAGATACAGGAAGTCCAGAAGAGTTTGGAACAGTAGCAAGCGTCCAGATACTATTTCGTATGGCACATGCACTACCTCAAGATCTGAAGAAGGCACTTGTGGCTTCTTCAAAAGCACACGCGATGTGGGCTGACATTACTCCGCTTGCTCGCAACGAATGGATTTGTTGGGTGATATCTGGCAAAAAGAACGAGACTCGCGCAATTCGAATTAAAAAAGCCATCTCAAAATTAAGTGGCGGTATACGCCGCCCATGTTGTTGGGCGGGGTGTGTGCATAGGAAATAAAAAAGCCCCGCGGTGGCGGGGCTTTGGTATTAACTTAAAAATCCTTCATTCGGGTCACTGAGAACGGCGATTAAAGAAAGACGGTGTAATTCGAGCATAAATTCTATTGCTTTTCTTAAATCACTTTGACGATAAATCGGAAACCAGCACAGTTTATGCTCAGGGCGTTCTAGCGGCCCACCTGAAACGTATTGTTTGAGTGGGAACGTGTTTAAATAAATATCTCTGTCCCACTGTAGTTGCCGTGCGAGTACTGTTCCTGGCCTGTATGTATATATAGGGCGTTCCTGAAGATCAAGAACCTCATATTCCTTAATACATACATATGCTTCGCATCCGGCTGATAAGTCAGATGGGATTAAATTGAGTTTGCTAGGGCTGTATTCTTTGGAAGTTATGTTGCTTATCTCAAGCGTAATTTCCTCCAAACATTTTCTGTATTGCTCTACATTTGAGCAGGCAAATAATTTTTCATAGAGCTCTTTTAGTTTTTCCATCGGGCTATTTTATTAGTGACCACAACAGGGAAGACCTCCTGTGGTCACCAATAAAACTGCAGGGAACTAATTTCCGTCATATTACAATATTTTTTAGAAGAGTCAAATTAATTGACAAGTAAGCTTGGTATAGTAGATTAGGCAAAATAGCCAATATGGGAAACGGAGTTCTCTGTCGTTTATGCGGAAAGCAGGAGACAGATCATACAGACAATCCACAGCAGTACACTATTGCTCATCATTCAGAAGATTTAAAAAATCGATCTGACTATGGTTCTATCGTTTGTGATAAATACACGCCAGATATTAAAAACGGAGAACTCCTGTGCTTATGTAACAAGAGTAACTCCCGCGAATGGTGTGATGGATATTGTGATTTTAAGAAAGTAACTATAGAAACAGATTGATTGTAAGTAACTTACAAAAGGAATGAGTTTATCATTCCTTTTTTATTTTTGAATATCATCGAAGATGGCATGCTACAATACCCGCATGTTGCGAGCGAAATCATTTACTTTTTGCGGGTATAAAATCAATGTTCGCCGCTCGACTATTACATTTATCTATCAGGTACAGTTTCGATCAGGAATAACGAAAACATTTACCGATTGTCTCTTTTTGAAAGACATACTGCCTGAGGCGTGGGGTAAAGTACCTGAGGAAGTACTTAAATCGACGCTTCAATCGCTCCTCATCATTCTCGGCATCAATTATTGGGCCGTTTTTCCGACAAAGAATATTACGATTGAAGGATTTACGCTGTCGCGTGAGCAAGCGCAGTTTTGGGAATCTGTATATTTGAACGGACTCGGAGAATTTTTTTACGACATGAAAATGGATTTTCGTGGGCTCATTGCGTTTCCGTACGATGAGTCACTTGTGCCACAGGAGCCTATTCATTTTGAGCAGCCCCATCGCGCACTTCTTTTAAACGGGGCGGGGAAAGACTCGATTCTTTCTGCTGAAATATTGAAGGCATCCAATACACCGTTTGATTTCTTTGCTTTTGCACCGACACCTGCGCACAAGCGTATCGCAGCGCTTGTTGGAGCAAAGACCGTTACAGTGACACGTCGTCGTGATCCGTGGCTCGATCGAACAATGATGTGGCTCAATGTTTCGTATGCGTATCCGTCTGTTACGACATTTACGTTTATTGCCGTCTTGCTTGCCGAGCTTCTTGGATACGACTCGATTGTATTTTCAAATGAACGTAGTGCGGATATCGGCAATCTCACGTATCTCGGCCTTGAGGTCAACCATCAGTGGTGTAAGTCATCGCACGCGGAGAAAATAGTGAACGATTACATTCAGCGTTTTATCACACCTAGTATTTCAACTAAGTCACTCTTGCGAACATATAGCGAGTTTGAGATTGTCAGGCGATTTGTACAATATCCAAAATATTTGAAATATGTGACGAGTTGCAATACCTACTTCTGGCTCTCCCGTCCTGAACAGTGGCTTACAGGCCCGACATACTGGTGCAAACGTTGTCCAAAGTGTGTGTTTCTCTTTGCGTGTTTTGCCGCATATCTTCCCAAAGAAAAAGTCGTCGACATTTTTGGCGACGACCTATATACAAAAAAGCGACTTGTTCCGCTTGTGCGACGCATTCTCGGTATTGAAGGATTTAAACCGCTCGATTGTGTCGGCGAACCAGAAGAGATGATTCTTGCCATGCACTATGCGTCAGAAAAAGGAGAGTACGCAGGCGAGCTTGCAATGCAGGTGTTCGAGGAACAGTTTTCTCACGGGTATGATTTTAAGGCCGTGGAGGGCAGGGTGTGTGTTGGAGAATAATAAAAAGCTAACCAATGAATTAGTTAGCTTTAAAAAATTGAAGTGTCTTTAGTTAGGCCGCCGGTAACGTTTTGAGTCGTTTCCACCACTGTACACCTTCTTCTGGCACAGATGTATATCCCCAGTAAGTATCATTCTCTTTTGTTGGTACTGCAGGTATACGCCAGCCGATTTGGTCGGTTCTGCCAAACTCTGATTGATAAAGACCTTCTTCATCTATAGTGCTTGTATCCTTTTTTTGCTCTTTACCTGCACATTTTGCGCATAATAAAGTTTGATTGTTCAAGAAAGTCTGATATTCCCGCCACAATTTTACTCCTTGCGCATAACATTTATGGCAGCAGTAATTACTAGGTGCAATAGATGCTTGATAATCAATTGGTTGATTAGGATCAACAATTGGAATAATTTTGGAGATAGCTCCTGCTTTGAACCACCTCTTTTGAATGTGAGGAAGATTTCTTTTGCTTCTGCTCGGCATACTAGAAATATTTAAGTGATTAATTGGATGACCTTAAATTTTTTAAAAACCTAAGGTCATCCAATAATTACGTGTGTCAAAAAACTATCCTTTAGGATATTACAATATTAAATTATTTAGTCAAGTTTTGCTCCTCGGGTAGGACCGGCAGTAGCCTTTTCGATCACAAATATTTTTCTGCTGAAAAATTTCGCGATCCCGCCTCGCGCCGTCGCGCTCCGGCTCTAAAACTTTTCCCCAAAA
>CAYTCQ010000011.1:0-12450 GCA_964436485.1 uncultured Candidatus Saccharibacteria bacterium
ACTTTGAGCTTGGTACAAAGCTTGGTCTTCCGAAATATCATCTCGTCAATCTTGATGGCACATTTGTGCAGGGAACAGACTTCCTCTCAGGACGATTTGTAAAAGATGAAGAGGTCGCAGTCGACATTATCAAAGATCTGGCGCATCGTGGACTCCTTTTCAAAAAAGAAAAATACGAACACTCATATCCGCACTGCTGGCGCTGTAAGACTGCGCTCATCTACTACGCTCGTGACTCGTGGTACATCCGCATGTCGGACAAAAATATCAAAGACAAGCTGATTGCTGAAAACCAGAAAATAAACTGGGAGCCAGCATATACGCGCGATGGACGCTTTGGCGAATGGCTCAAAGACCTCAAAGACTGGGCGATCTCTCGTGAGCGCTATTGGGGTACTCCGCTTCCAATCTGGCAGACCGCTGATGGGAAGATCGAAGTCGTGGGCTCTATTGAAGATATCAAGAGAAAGACGAAAAAGTCTGGCAACACGTATTTTGTCATGCGACATGGTGGTACGCAGGGAAACGCTGCAAAACTCGTGAGCTACAAAAATCAAGCTACAGATCACCTGACAGAAGAAGGTAAGGCTGGTGTTAAAGCATCCGCACAGAATCTTTCTGAAAAAGGTATCGACATGATCGTATGTTCGCCATTTACTCGCACGCGTGAGACAGCGGCTATTGTCGCAGAGCATCTTGGTCTTTCAGAAGACAAGCTTGTTGTTGATGAGCGCTTGCACGAAATAAATCCGGGGGATTTTGACGGTACGTCATGGGACAACTATCACAAGTATGTGTATGAAAGCGGTCCAAACTGGTTTACTCGCACAATTGCTGGTGGCGAATCAATGAAAGATGTGCAGATTCGCACAGGTGCAGTATTGTACGATCTTGAAAAGAAATACGCTGACAAAAAGATTTTGATTGTAACGCATGGCGGTCCGGCGTGGCTCCTCTTTGTAAATGCCGGAATGCATGAGCCAGAAGAAAAATATCATCTTCCAAATACGTACGAATTTGTTTCAAACTATAAAGCCTTTGCAAACTCAGAAGTGCGCGAGCTTCCATTTGTTCCGCTTCCACACAATGAAAATTATGAGCTCGACTTGCACCGTCCATATATAGACGACATTGAGCTTCTCTCTGAAGACGGTCAGCCAATGACGCGCGTGAAGGAAGTGATGGACGTGTGGTTTGACTCAGGCGCGATGCCATTTGCGCAGGATCACTATCCGTTTGAGACAAAAGAAGTGGCATATCCTGCAGACTTTATTTCTGAAGCAATAGACCAGACACGTGGATGGTTTTACACATTGCACGCAGTCGGGACGCTTATGGACAAAGGTCTTGCATACAAAAATGTGATCTGCCTCGGACACATTCTTGATGCTGAAGGGAAGAAGATGTCGAAGTCGCTTGGCAACATTGTCGATCCGTGGCAGATGGCCGACAAATACGGCGTCGACACGCTTCGCCTTTGGATGTATTCGGTCAACCAGCCCGGTGAAAGCAAAAACTTCGACGAGAAAACCGTGGCTGAACTTCACAACAAAGTCTTCAACTTGCTCTACAACGTGCTTGCGTTTTATGAGCTCTACAGAAACAAAGAGCAAGAGAGCAATGGAGCAAAAGAGCAAAGTGCAAATATTCTTGATCAGTGGATTCTTGCACGATTCAATCAGCTTGTTGAAACAGCAACGACAAATCTTGATACATTCAAGCTTCTTGAGCCGGTACGCGCGATGCGTGAATTCATTGATGATCTTTCAACGTGGTATGTACGTCGCTCACGCGATCGCTTGAAAGATGGAGATGTAGAAGCAAAACAGACGCTCTACTACGTGCTCAAAAATCTTGCCAAGCTCATGGCTCCATTTGCTCCATTTGCAGCAGAAGATATCTGGCAGAAACTCAAAAATGAAAACGACGAAATGAGTGTGCATATGGCTGCGTGGCCGGAAGCACAGGTTCTAGGTTCTAGTGAAAAGGTTATAGAGGAAATGCAGAAATTGCGAGAACTCGTAACTCTTGGGTTGCAGCTTCGACAAAAGGCTAGCCGTCCAGTGCGCCAACCCCTTGGATCACTCACTTTGAAAACGACTACTCTTTCTCCTGAGTACCTTGAAATTCTTGGAGACGAAATGAATGTGAAAGAAATTAAAACAGATACTTCTATTGCAACAGAAGTGTACCTCGACACAGAAATCACTCCTGAACTCAAAAAAGAAGGGGACTATCGCGAGCTTGTACGTTCGGTGCAAGATATGCGTAAAAAGGAAGGACTTACTCCAAGCGATATGATTGCTCTCACGCTTCCAGAGTCTGCAAAAGATATTGTTGCTGGTTTTGAAGACGATTTGAAAAAGACAGTTATGGCTTCGTCTGTGGCATTTTCGGGCGACAGTATTTCTCTGAAAAAATAGTGATACAATAAGGAGTATGGAACGAAATTCTCCACTCGAAAAAAAGAATCCTGTCGATATAGACGATGTCTACTCGACTGAGACAGGGCGCACTCGTAAACTCACTCCTGTCGAGCGAGCAGGTGAGGGAGCTGAGCTACTTAAAGATCATCTGGAAAAAATCCAACTGGCGGCAAAGTCTCTTTCAGATACACTGGAAGGTCTTTCACACAAAAATCCGTTTACTGACAAAAAAGTCACGCTTACAGATGGAAGTAGTTTCAAACATCTTGTGCCGATGCTCAGTGAGGCGTATGAGATCGTCGACGCTATGAGCGTGCTTGATGAGACGGAAGCAGTCGAACTCAAACTTCGTCATGAAGACCTTGGGCGTGTTGGCCGTGCCGCACAAACACTCTATGAGCGTCTGCAGAGCGCGATGAGCGCGCTAGCTCTTTTTAACGCTGAGAACGAAGAGAAAAAATACACAGAAGCAAATGTAGCTTTTGATCAGGATTCACTCATGGTCGCGCGCTCAGGCGCTCGCGCTATTGCTGAACGTTCGGCTCGTATCGATATTGATGTTGTGATGGCAATGCAGGCTGCTTCCAAAAACAAAGAAGAAGACGCTCCTGCGATCGTCGCCTAGTATATGCTTTTATTTCTTGCTGCTATTCCGCCACTTTTGTGGGCCAGTATTAATCATGTAGATAAGTACGCCGTCGACCGGTTTATGAAAGGCCGTGAGGCTGGATCGCTTGTTATTTTTACTGGTATTGCTGGTCTTCTTGTGGCTATTCTTTTACATCTCGTCGGCGCTCCGAGTAGTGTGCCATTTTTGTATGCGATACCAATGCTCGCAGCAGGGACAATGCTTGTGCTTTCGTATGTGCCATATTTGTATGCGCTTGAGCACGATGAGGCGACAAATATCGCGCCGCTTTTTCAGCTGGTGGCTCCTCTGGCGTATCTATCGGCACTCGTCTTTTTGCATGAGCGCGTGCAAGTGTCGCAGCTTGCGGCTGGGGGAGTGATCTTCCTTGGTGCGCTCGTGCTCTCGTTTGATTTTAAGCGCACGCGTATTAAGGCTAAGAGCTTTTTCTTGATGCTTCTCACGTCGTTTATGATCGCGCTCAATGTTGTGATGTTCAAGTCATTCGCTCTTTCGACAGACTTTTGGACGAGTGTGTATTATGACGTACTGGGTGCGGCGATTGCAGGAGCGATCCTCTTTCTTGTGATCTCGTCATACCGCACGTCGTTTATTGGAGCTATTCGAGAGCACAAATATAAAGTTGTGCTTATCAATATGTACGCCGAGCTCCTCAATATTTTTGCGCGTATGATCAATTGTTTTGTCGCGCTCACTCTTTCGATTGCAGTTGTCCAATTCATCAATGGATTGCAACCGCTTTTCATACTCATTCTTGGCATAGTGTTTACAAAATTCACTCCACAGTATGTGAAAGAAGCGGTGGATCGCAAGGCTCTTATTCAAAAAGGTGTAGCTATTGCGCTTATGATTAGCGGGCTAGCGCTTCTATCGTTTTTTGTATAATTACCCTGTATGCACCATATTTACCATACTGATGCTTTTATACTCGGCAGTCGCCCAGCAGGTGAGGACTCGCGCATGATCACGCTCTATACAAAAGAGCTCGGTCTTGTACGCGCGCACGCGCAAGGTGTGCGCAAGCTTGCTTCCAAGCTTCGCTATGTACTGCAGGATTTTTCGCATGTACATATAGATCTTGTGCGAGGAAAAGAGATCTGGCGCGTAACAACTGCACTCCCGCATACAAATACTCGACACCTTTCAATCGAAGCAGAGACGATCATGGCGCGTATTGCATCACTTGTCGTGCGTTTGGTGACAGGAGAAGAGGCGAGTGCTGATATCTTTTCGGCGCTATCGCGCGCCTATGACTTGCTCGGCAGTAAGACACATACACCCGAAGAATATCGCATGCTCGAGCTTCTTTCTGTTGCGCGTATTCTTGTCGCCCTTGGCTATCTACCACGCACTATCCTCTCAAGCTCACATGATGAGTCCGAGATACCAGACGCCTTAAAAGACGTGTCGTACCAGCATGCGCTTATTCGAGATATCAATATGGCGCTCTCTGCGAGTCAGCTCTAGTGTGTGTTAAAATAAAATACATGGATCAGGATCCAAAACAGCCCCACAATCTTGAAGATTTGGACAAGCGCCTTTATCAGCGCAGTCTTTCAGGTAAAAAACCAATTCGTTTCGACAGTCTTCACCCGCGTCTTCTTTCTGTAAAAAAGGAGTGGGAATCAAAGCTTCCTAAAAAAGACGAGATTGTAAAGGCGGCATCACATCCTTCATTTTTCAAAAAGTTTTTCTATTTCGGACTCGGGTTTGCTGGTCTTGCGCTTTTGTTTGCCATCATCACCTTTTTTACGGGAGGCAACACTGTTTCAAACAACAACATTGAGATCAATGTGCTCGGCAATTCATTTACTGCTGGAGGGGAAGAGCTCCCACTGCAAGTGGAGATCGTCAACAAAAATCCGACAGGTCTTGAGCTCGCCGATCTTTTTGTTGAGTATGACAAGGGTGGTGATGCTTCAAGTGGGGCAGGGCACGTGCGCACGCTTAACTCGCTCGGCTCAATTGGTGCGGGTAAAACACTCGCTAAAAATATTTTTGTTACACTCTACGGTGAAGAAGCGAGCGTGAAAAATGTAGATTTCACATTGCAGTATCGTATTCATGGATCCAACGCTATTTTTGTAAAAAAACAGAGTTTCCCTGTGACTATTAGTTCTGCGCCTGTAATCCTCTCAGTGAGTGCTCCCGCTAGCGTGAGTCCAAATCAGCCACTGACATTTACGATTAAAACAAAATCAAACAGCAAGAATACGCTCTCAAGCATGCTCTTGCGAGTCGAGTACCCAAGTGGATTTAAGTTTGAGAAAGCATCACAAAATCCAAGCGCATTTAATAATGTATGGGATCTCGGCGACCTTGCTGCGGGTGCAGAACGCGAGATTACTGTTACTGGTACAGTCTACGGTCAAGATGGGGAAGATCGCGCCTTCCATATTTATACAGGGGCGGTGAGCGCGACAGATAAGACAAAGATTGGCGTGACATACAACTCAATGCTTCACATGGTCTCTCTTGTAAAACCATTTATTTCCGCGCGACTTGCGATCAATGGTTCGACTAACGATCAGGTACCTGTGCCAAGTAGTGGTACTGTGCATGTCACTATCAACTGGGCAAACAACCTGCCAACACGCGTGACAGACGCACAGATCACAGTGGCGCTCTCTGGAAATGCACTCAATGCAAATAGTATTATCGCTCAGCGTGGATTTTATGACTCATCAAAACAAAGTATTGTCTGGAACAAGACGACAGATCCTGACCTTGCGACGATCGAGCCATCTGATAGTGGAGTAGAAGACTTTAGCTTCAGTGTCAACCCACTCTGGAGTGCAGGACAGTCGCTTGTAAAACCGCAGGTAAAATTCTCTGTCAGTATCAAAGGCAAACAGCCTGATGTTGGCGGCAACGTAAGTGAAGTTTCAAACTTTGAAGAAAAGACAGCGATTGTGAGCTCAGATCTTGGATTTTCTGCCAACGCATTCTATACATCTGGTCCGTTTTCAAATACGGGACCGATTCCTCCACAGGCAAATCAGCCGACAACATATACGATCACATGGACGGCGACAAATTCTGCCAACGCACTTTCTGATGGGCTTGCGCTTGCGACACTGCCGTCATATGTCGACTTCGTCGGTACGAAGTCCCCACAGTCTGAAGCGCTTGAATATGACGCGACAACACGCACGATACGTTGGAAGATTGGATCTATTGCAGCGGGTGCGGGAATTGGAGGACAGGGGCGATCTGTGTCATTCCAAGTACGACTCACGCCATCGACATCGCAGATCAATAGCACACCGAAGCTTGTGCTCGATACGACAGTCACTGCGCGCGATACGTTTACGAGTGAATTGCTCTCAGTAAATAAAGCTCCAGTCTCAACTCGTCTTGATAACGACTCAGGATTCCCAGCTGGAGGGGAGATAGTGCACTAAAAATAGGGTAACAGGGGCGGCACCTACGGTGCCGCCCCTGTTTGGTCTGAGGTCCAAAAAGTGCTACTCTATCCCTATATGGCACCCGAAAACAACGATCTTATGGAAAAACTCCAGTCGCTCGCAAAGCGACGCGGTTTTGTCTATCAGGGCTCTGAGGTCTATGGCGGCCTTGCTGGTACATGGGACTACGGTCCACTTGGCGTGGCGCTCAAAAACAATATTAAAGACTCATGGCGCAAGACATTTGTCTCATCACGCAGCGATATGTATGAAGTCGATGCGGCGATTTTGATGAACCCAAAAGTTTGGGAAGCTTCAGGCCATGTGGAGACATTTACTGATCCGCTTGTTGAATGCACAAAGTGCAAGCGTCGTTTTCGTGAAGATCAGCTCGCACAGAAAGGTGTGTGTGACGCATGCGGTGCTCCTGTAGGTGAGCCACGTCAGTTCAACATGATGTTCTCAACACAGATCGGTGCAGTAGAAGATTCTTCAGCGACAGTCTATCTTCGTCCAGAAACTGCACAGGGTATCTTTGTAAACTTCAAAAATATTGTCGACTCATTCCATCCAAAGCTTCCATTTGGTATGGCTCAGATCGGAAAAGCATTTCGCAACGAGATCACTCCTCGTGACTTCGTCTTCCGTGTCCGTGAGTTTGAACAGATGGAAATAGAATATTTTGTCCGCTCGGATGATTGGGAAAAATATTTTAACTACTTCAAAGATGAAATGGTTGATTGGATGGAATCTGTCGGTATCGACATGAACAAAGTGCATGAGCTCGAAGTAGAAGCAGGGGATCTTGCTCACTACTCAAAGCGCACTGTCGACTTCGAATTTGATTTCCCGTTTGGTCGCAAAGAGCTCTATGGTCTTGCGTACCGCACTGATTTTGATTTGAAAAATCACAAGCTCGAATACATCGATGAAGAGGCCAAGGAAAAGATGACCCCACACATTATCGAGCCATCATTTGGTGTCGACCGCACAGTGCTTGCGCTCCTTGCAAGCGCCTATGATGAGTCTGATCCAGAACGACCATTCCTTAAATTTAAGCCCGCGATCGCTCCTGTAGTATGTGCTGTCTCTCCACTCCTTAAAAACAAGCCAGAGCTCGTGGAAAAGGCACAGTACGTCTACGGCATGCTCAAAGCAGAGTTTGGTCGCGTGATGTGGGATGACAATGGCAACATCGGCAAACGCTATCGCCGTCAGGATGAGATCGGTACGCCATGGTGTATCGTCATCGACTTCGACACACTCGGCGAAAACCCAGATCTTCTTGATACTGTCACTGTGCGTGATCGCGATACTGGCGCGCAAGAGCGCGTAAAAATCTCAGAGCTTGTTTCAAAGATAAAAGAACAGCTCTAAACTATATGGAAAAAGGCGTAGATTACCCAGCAGTTACAGTCGGTTATCTCTGTCATGATGGTGCAGGCAATTACCTTATGAGCTTGCGAAGTAAGAATTGTCGCGATGAACAAGGAACATGGGATTTTGGTGGTGGAGGTGTCGATTTTGGAGATAGTATAGAAGACACACTACGTAAGGAATTGAAAGAAGAATTTTGTGTTGAGCCAATTTCGTACGAATTTCTTGGATATATGGATATGTTCCGAGAAAACAATGGAAAGAAAACACACTGGATTGCTTTAGATTTCCTTGTTCGAGTTGATAGAGATAAAGTTCAAAATGGTGAGCCTCATAAATTTGATCAAATTGGATGGTTTAGACTTGATGCGTTGCCAACGCCACTTCACTCAACGAACCAAGCAGTGGTCAACAAATATCGAGATCGCTTGCCGTAGTTAATTGTATGAAAAAAGAACATATGACAAAAAAGGCAGTACGCAGAGTACTGCGTGAATATTGGGCGCAATATACAAAATATCCGGTACTAGCACTGGCGAGTTTTCTCTTGCCTGGGCTTGGATCAATCTTCGTATTTCTGATCCCGCCTCTTGTTATAAGCAAGATCGTCAACATGATTGCAGCTGGAACCCCAATCTCTATCTCATCACTTGGAGGATCCATCGCGCTTTTTGGTGGCCTCTGGCTCTTGGGTGAGTTTCTATGGCGTACAGGTATGTACACGCTTACGCAGCTTGAGACTAAGGCAATGAAAAATATTTCAAACCTTACCTTCGGTCTTTTGCTCGAGCGTGACTACAACTTTTATGCCAACAACTTCGTTGGCTCGCTGACAAAAAAAGCGCAGGCTCTGTCACGCAACTTTGAAATATTTACCGATACATTCAGCTTCAATGTGACGCCGACAGTGCTTCCGATGATCTTCGCGCTCATTGTGCTTTCTCGTTACTCTCCCATCATTTCACTGGTGCTTGTTATCTCACTCGTACTTCTCGTTATCTTTATTGTGCCTCGCATTAGAAAGCGCGCGGCGCTTGTGGCTGAGCGACACGAGACGGGCAGTCGGCTCGTTGGAGGGCTTTCAGATGTTGTGACAAATATGATCGCCGTGAAGTCATTTGCAAAAGAAGACATAGAGCACAAGCATCTCAATGGTTTGGCAGAAAAATTTACCAACGCGTTCAACAAAGCTGCGCTCTACCACGTCTTTGGTATTGATACGATCATTTCTCCGATCTATGTCATTACAAACATGCTCGGTCTTACAGCCGCGATCTATTTTACCTACACACTCGGTCTTCCCGCTGGCGCGCTCGTCGTTATCTTCTCATATTACGCAACGGTGACGCGCTCGTTTTGGACGGTCAACCAAGTGTATCGCCAGATTGAAAGTACAATCAGTGAATCGACAGAATTTATTGATCTTGTGATCGAAAAGCCTGAAGTGCTTGATGTGCCGAATGCACAATCTCTTTCAGTAACTGAAGGTGCTGTTTCATTTAATACTGTTGATTTTGCGTACGGGGAAGAAGCTTTTTTGAAAGATTTCTCTCTTTCTATCTCACCGAAACAAAAGATCGGACTTGTTGGTCCGAGTGGGGGAGGAAAGACAACAATCACAAAATTGCTTATGCGTTTTATGGACATCCAGTCTGGATTAATACAGATCGATGGACAGGATATAAGTAAGGTGACTCAGAAATCACTTCGTACGCAGATCAGCTATGTTCCGCAAGAGCCACTCCTTTTCCACCGTAGTTTGTTTGAAAATATTGCCTATGGAAATGACGAAGCGACTCGCGAGGAGGTGATAACAGCTGCAAAGCTTGCCCATGCACATGAATTTATCTCAACTCTGCCTGACGGCTATGAGACCCTTGTGGGGGAGCGGGGTATCAAGCTCTCAGGTGGTCAGCGCCAGCGTATTGCTATTGCGCGTGCCTTGCTCAAGAAAGCCTCGATCCTTGTCCTTGATGAGGCAACGAGTGCGCTTGATTCTGAGTCCGAAAAATATATTCAGGAAAGTCTCAAGGATTTAATGCAAGACAAAACAGCTCTTGTTATCGCGCACCGTCTTTCGACGATTAAGCACCTTGATCGCATCATTGTGCTCGATAATGGCACAATCGTACAGGACGGAACACACGACGAGCTGATCAAGGCGAAGAAAGGACTCTATGCCAAACTATGGAGTCACCAGTCGGGAGGATTTATTGAAGATTAAATATATGAATTACACCAAAACAAAACTCAAAAATGGTCTGCGGGTGATCACTGTCCCAATGAAAGACAACCCGACGGTGACCGTCCTTGTGCTTGTTGAGACGGGCTCAAAATACGAAACAAAACAGAAAAATGGTATCTCGCACTTTCTAGAACATATGTGCTTTAAGGGTACGGAAAAGCGCCCATCTGCGCATGCTATTTCTGCCGAGCTCGATGGTCTTGGGTCGCAGTACAACGCGTTTACTGGACAGGAATATACGGGCTACTATGCAAAGAGCGACGCCAAGCACTTCAAACAAGTGTTTGATATCGTCTCAGACATATATCTCAACTCAACATTTCCTGAAGCAGAAATGGAAAAAGAAAAGGGTGTGATCGTCGAGGAGATCAACATGTACGAAGACATGCCACATCGCCATGTGCAGGATCTTTTTATGAGCCTTTTGTATGGAGATCAGCCAGCAGGGTGGAATATTGCCGGTACGCGTGACAACGTGCGCGCGATGAAGCGTGAAGATTTTGTGAAATATAAATCTGCGCAGTATGTACCAAAAGCAACGACCGTGATCGTGGCAGGACAAGTAAAAGAAAAAGATGTTGCGAAAGAGGTTGCGCGTGTTTTTGGCGCGATTAAAAATGAAAAGAAGGAGGACAAAAAAGCTGTCGTCGAAAAACAAACAAAACCGCAAGTGCTTATTCAGCACAAAAAGACAGACCAGACACACCTTGTGCTCGGCGTGCGCGCGTTTGATGTGTATGACAAGCGCAGTGCGGCGCTCACTGTTCTCGGGACCATTTTGGGTGGAGGAATGAGCTCACGTCTTTTTATTCGTCTACGTGAAGATCTTGGCGTGTGTTATTACGTGCGCGCGGGAAGTGACCTGTATACCGACCACGGACTCTTTCAAATATCTGCCGGCGTGACAAATGATCGCGTGCACGAAGTCGTACGCGAACTTCTTGCCGCGTGTGCTCGTATGAAAGATGAACTTGTCGGCAAAGAAGAGCTTGCTAAAGCAAAAGAATATCTCGTGGGCAATATGAAGCTCGAGCTTGAATCGAGTGATGCGTGGGCCAATTTTTACGGCGGACAGGAAGTCATGAAGAAAAAGATCAAAAGTCCTGCTGAAGTGGAAGCTAAGATCCGTGCTGTGACGGCAAAGGATATTCAGGCTGTTGCAAAGGAGATATTCGTCGATAAAGGTCTCAATTTGGCCCTTATTGGCCCATTTGAGGACCCTACTGCCTTTTCTTCCAAACTGACATTCCGAGTGGTATGATAGGCCCATGCAGCCTACTGAAAAAGTTGTCACTATAAGCCAGAAGACTATCACTCGAGGTCTTCTTTTGGTTGCCCTGTTTTGGGGTATTTATTATCTTCGTAATTTGGCTTACGTGCTTTTGACGTCTATTGTTATTGCGTCGTTTGTCGATTCAGGCGTGCAGCGTCTTCGACGGTTTCGTCTCAATCGAACTCTTTCAGTTGTGTTTCTCTACTTCTTTACACTCGGCTTCTTAAGTCTCTTCCTTTATTTCTTTGTTCCTATTTTCTTCGAACAGATTCAGCAGTTCTCACACATTCTAGCCACATATTTGCCAAGTGCGTTGCCAAATACGGAGATTACACAGTTTAGCGGACTACTCGGCAATTTCGAGGCCATTGCCGCAAGTGCAGGCAAAGGAGTTGTACAGGTTGCCGTGGCGACATTTGGAGGCTTGGTAAACATAGTACTGCTCATTGTGCTCTCATTCTACCTTTCAATGAGTGAGCGCGGTATCGAAGCATTTTTGCGCATCGTGACCCCGCAGCCTCAGGAAGAATATGTCGTCGGGCTTTGGAAGCGCACAAATAGAAAGATCGGCCTCTGGTTCCAAGGACAGCTTCTGCTCGGCCTCCTTGTGGGAATACTTGTGTATCTCGGCCTTCTTATTTTCAATATTAAATATTCTCTCTTGCTTGCGATTGCGGCCGGTATCATGGAACTCATTCCATTCGGTATTATCCTTGCTTCTATTCCTGCGATTGCTGCTGGTTATGCAACAAGTGGGGGAACAGGCGCGCTTCAAGTGGCGGCTCTCTATACCATCGTGCAACAGTTTGAAAACAATCTTATTCAGCCACTCATTGTGCAGAAGGTCGTGGGTATTTCACCACTCGTGGTGATCCTCGCGCTTCTTATCGGTATCCAGCTTGCTGGGGTGTGGGGAGTCTTCCTCTCAATCCCAGTGGCAGTACTTATCATGGAAATGGTTGACGATATCGAAAAGAAAAAGACTGCTTCTCCACTTTAATTATGCGACCGTTTTATCTTACAACGACACTTCCATACGTAAACGCAGACCTACACATGGGTCATGCGCTCGA
>CAYTCQ010000012.1:0-11899 GCA_964436485.1 uncultured Candidatus Saccharibacteria bacterium
GAAATTAGTTTTGTAGAAGTAGCGCAATAACATCTCGTGAGTGATTTTAATTTCAAAATTGAAAAAAAAGATTGACGGCAAGCTCGGCAGAGCGGGTGTCATTTCGACTGCGCATGGAGATATCCAGACTCCTGCTTTTGTGCCTGTCGGCACAAAAGCAACCGTCAAAGGTATTACTCCTGAAATGCTCAAAGATATTGGCGCGCAGGTAGTTCTTGCCAATACATACCATCTCTATTTACAGCCGACTGACGAACTTGTAGCAAAAGCAGGAGGCCTACATACCTTTATGAATTGGAAGGGCCCAATGATGACCGACTCGGGCGGTTTCCAAGTTTTTTCACTCGGTGCTGCTTTTGGAAAAGGTATTTCAAAAATATTGCATCCAGCAGATGTCTCTCATCAGATCCCTGAGCGATCAAGTGCAGATGAAGGTGTGCCTCGTCTTGCAACCATCGGCAACGACGGCGTGTCATTTCGATCACACATAGATGGAAGCAACCATTACATCACTCCAGAAAAGTCTATTGAGATCCAGCACAATCTAGGAGCAGATATTATTTTTGCATTTGATGAGTGCACATCACCTACAGAAGACAGACGCTATCAGGAAGAAGCATTACTTCGTACGCACGCATGGGCTAAGCGCTCACTCGATCGTCACAATGAACTAAAACCAAACACCAAACACCACATAGCTTTGTTCGGTATCGTGCAGGGTGGGCGAGACGAAGAGCTTCGTCGCACAAGCGCCAAAGCTATTGGCGCGATGGGCTTTGATGGCTTCGGTATCGGCGGATCATTTGAAAAAGACGATCTTCATAGTGCTGTGCAGTGGTGCAATGAGGAGCTTCCAGAAGATAAGCCACGACACCTGCTCGGCATTGGTGAGCCGGAAGATCTTCTGCTTGGCGTAGAAAACGGCGTGGACCTTTTTGACTGTGTTGCGCCGACACGCAATGCGCGCACGGGTACGCTCTACACAAAGCATGGGAAGATCAACATGCTCAACACAAAATACCAGAGTGATTTTTCTCCCATTGAAGAAGGATGCGGTTGTTATACCTGCACACACTACACACGAGCCTACGTTGCACACCTTTTCCGAGCAAAAGAAATGCTCGGCGGCACGCTCGCTTCAATACACAATTTGTACTTCATCACGCACCTTGTTGCAGATATGCGACAGGCTATTGTAAATGAAACATTTTCTCAGTTTAAAGAGCGCTTTTTGAAAGACTATACGGCTGCTTGACCTCAATTTTTGGGCATGGGAAAATGAGGTGACAATTTCTCTCATTGATCTTTTAAAAAAGAAGTGTGAAAAATCAAGCAAGGTACTGGGGCCTTGAGAAGTTTGTCTTGGATGCGATTCTTGCTGCTGATCGTGAGCATATCATCACTGACGTGCGCGATGGTCGCAAACACGAATCGAAAGATCGTATTGATTGCCAGAATTTCCCATCATTACTCATACACATTAAGGAAGACAGTGGACATTATACCGACCCCTCGCTCGAGGCAGAGGTACTTATAAAATGTGACATTGCGCTTTCTCCCATTACACACATTCGTCTCGTAGGACATTTTTTGTCACACGAAAAAAAAGACGAAGGTAATCCCTTCAAGTTTAAGGTGACTAGAGTTGAAGAGTTGAAGAATGGCAGTTTGCTTAAAAGGACAGACGCCCCAGACTTAAAGAAAAAGAAAGCCGCATAATGCGGCTTTGCTTTTTATATATGGAGATAGTAGTCTTTAAAAAACAATATATATGATATATCCAGAACAAGGTTTTTATTATCATTATAAGCACGACCCAAATGGGCCGGTGAACAATTATGCTTATGAGGTGATGGGGGTAGGCCATCATACTGAAATCGATGGACTCGATGAAAGTGCGATGGTTATGTATCGGCCACTATATGAGGCGCCTGTATATAAAATTGGAAAGCATTGGGATTTACGACCGCTCGGTATGTTTATGGAAAGTGTTACGAAAGAAAACAAAACGTTTCCTCGCTTCCAAAAGATTACTGACCCTGTCGTCATTGCTGAGCTTGAAAAAATAAAGGCGGAGATGTATAACTAGCAAAATTACTGACAAGCCTAGCTGGACAATGCTCAGCATTTGATCGCCTCTAACTAAAGAGTACGCGCTACATCTTTATTATGCGGTTTCGCCTTCAGCCATAGGACGAACAAGTAAAGCTCGCGGCCTGTGCATGCACCCTCGAGCATATTTTTAATCCACTCTTCCCGTAAGAAGAAGCATTTATTGGGAAAAAATTCTTTCAAAAAAACGACGATGAAGGACGTGGTAAGCGGCGATAAGCTTCGGGGAACTGCATACAAGTGTCGATCCGAAGATTTCCGAATGGGGAAGCCCTAAGCGCACGCATATGATGCACTTGCTCACACGAGCGTCGATCCGAGGAACTGAAACATCTAAGTACTCGGAGTAGAACCAAACAATCCCTAAGTACTGGCGAGGGAACAGGGATGCCCAAACCTCAAGAGACTACAAATAGTAGAGGGTAGTTATTGAGGGGTTGTAGGACTGCATTAAGGAAGTGTTTTGAAGTGTCTGGAAAGACACACCGAAGAGAGTGAAAGTCTCGTAGAATACTTCGCATGTTCCTGATTAGCGCAAGACCAGACAAACCTTGCGTGAAGCAGCCGGTATGAAGTCCGGCAAGGCATATTGGTTAGAGGCAAACAGCCAAAAAAGAAAGAATTTGAAAGCAGTACGTAATTTCGTCGTACTGCTTTTTTATTTTGCTTTTTTATCGTACAGTAGGGCAGTAATGCCCAAAAGTCCTTTTATTCTAGAAAGCGAATACAAGCCAGCCGGCGACCAGCCAGAAGCTATAAGAGCTCTGGTAGGAGGCCTATCAAAAGGGATGCGTAAGCAGACCCTTCTTGGTGCTACCGGTACAGGCAAGACGTTTACTATGGCAAACGTCATTGCTCAGTATGGCAAGCCGACACTGGTGATCGCGCACAACAAGACACTCGCTGCGCAGCTTGCGCAAGAGTTTCGAGAATTTTTCCCGAAGCATGCAGTGCACTACTTCGTCTCGTATTACGATTACTACCAGCCGGAAGCGTATTTGCCTGTCTCTGATACCTATATCGAAAAAGACGCGCAGATCAACAAGGAGATCGAGCGTCTTCGTCATGCTTCCACACAGGCACTTCTGTCTCGCAAAGATGTAATCATTGTCGCTTCCGTCTCATGCATCTATGGTCTCGGAAGTCCTGCCGAATATGAGCGCGTGAATATGAAGCTTGCCGTGGGTGATACTGTCGATCGTCTTGCGCTCATGAAGCGTTTTGTTGAAATACATTTTACTCGTACAAACGCAGACCTTGAGTCAGGCACATTCCGCAGTGTGGGCAATAAAGTAGAGTTTATGCCTGTATCTGAAACATATATGTATCAGATACTCATGAGTGCAAAAGGTATTGAGAAAATTTTGAAGATCGATCCCGTCTCGTCAAAAGTCATTCAAGAACTCGATACAGTATTCGTGTTCCCAGCAAAACATTTCATCACAAGCGATGAAAATAGTAAGCGCGCTATCAAGGCCATTAAAGAAGAGCTTGCTACACAGCTCAAGAAACTTGAGAAAGAAGGGAAGAATCTCGAAGCCGAGCGCCTCAAGCGTCGTACCAATTATGATCTCGCCATGATTGCCGAAGTCGGCTATTGTAACGGTATTGAAAACTATTCACGTCATCTCTCTGGCAAAAAAGCTGGTGAAGCGCCTGACACACTCATCTCGTATTTCGGCGGAGATTTTCTGACGATTATCGACGAGTCGCATGTTACGCTCCCACAACTGCGTGCCATGTATGCGGGCGATCAGGCGCGCAAGAAAAATCTTGTTGAATTCGGTTTTCGCTTGCCAAGTGCTTGCGACAATCGTCCGCTCAAATATCCAGAATTTGAAGAGCGTATCAAAGAGGTAATATATGTGAGCGCGACACCGTCTGAAGAAGAACGTACGCAGAGTGCGCAGATTGTTGAGCAGATTATTCGCCCGACAGGTCTTATTGACCCAGAAGTTGTGGTCCGGCCAGTGATTGAAAATGGCAGTTATGGCGGTCAGATTCAAGACTTCATTGCTGAAGTTGAAAAGACTGTGGCCAAGGGTGATCGTGTGCTCGCGACGACACTCACAAAAAAGATGGCCGAGGATCTCGCGACCTATCTCAAAGATAAAAAAATAAAGGCTGAATATCTCCACAGTGAAGTGAAGACAATTGAGCGTATCAAGATACTGACCTCATTCCGCAAGGGCGTGTTTGACGTGCTTGTGGGAGTGAACTTGCTCCGCGAAGGTCTTGATCTGCCCGAGGTATCACTCATTGGTATTTTGGATGCAGACAAAGAAGGCTTTTTGCGCAGTGAGACTTCGCTCATTCAGACGATCGGGCGTGCCGCTCGCAATGTGGATGGTAGGGTTATTTTGTACGCCGATGTTATGACAGGCTCGCTCACTAAAGCTATCGGTGAGACCAATCGCCGTCGTGGTATTCAGATGGCATACAACAAAAAGCATGGCATCACTCCAATGACGATTAAGAAAGCAATCAAAGATATTGCCGCCGAGCTTGAGAGCGAGCATGAAAAAGCACTTTCAGGTGCGCTTGCCTTCGATCTTGCTGCTATTGGCGCGAAGGGAAGTAATGGTATCACCAAGCTCATAAAGGTAAAGGAAAAAGAAATGATTGCGGCTGTGAAAGAGCTTGATTTCGAGACAGCTGCAATTTTGCGCGATGAGATCAAAGCTCTCAAAGGAAAAATGGCAAAATAAAAATCCCTTCGCTTTGAAGGGATTTTTGTTACGTAACTTTATGGGTTTCTTTGCCCGCTGTTTTTGAATCAAGAAGTGTTTTGATTCCATGAGTCATACAAAATGTATCAAATGCTTTTGCGTTTGACCCGAGATGTATTTTAAAACGTCTGAAAAATAAAAATCTTCCAATCGGAAGGGCTGTGCCGTTTCGTTCAGCTCGGAGGGTTTCATTTTCTACAATAAGTAGGTCGTTTGTTTGAAAAAGCTGTTTTTTGAAAAACATACAAAAAGGTTTTAAAGGTCTGTGAAAAGGATTTAATCTAAAAGTACTATGATTAACCATTTTGTCAAATAATAAGGCGTCCGGTTAGGACGCCTTATGTTTTGTTAGGTAGTTTTCTCTTTTCTCCAGAAAAGAGCGAAAGCCCAAAGAAATGAACAGAGGTAGTATGCCGCTATTCCACGAATATTTCCGCGGTCCATTTCATACGTTCGTTCGTAGTAGGTAGAAAAACACGCCGTGTAGAGTATCAGCATTCCCACGTTTAAAACTAGAGATAAAACCAAAGCTGTTTTTCTAAGCCAACGCGCAGTCTTCCATCGTTGATAGATGTGCAAGACCGTAATACCAATAGGTAGCAACGCCAGTAGAAGCAATAATTGATTTAAAAACAAAAATTCTGCAATTTCGTTTATGTAAACCAAAAGCACGATACCTATACCGATTCGCATGATATACGCGCTGTAACGGATTTTTTTAGAAGAGAGCACCAGTTTCACTTTAATACGGTTTTAGTATGTGAACGTTTTATGTAAAAGGGAATATATAACTCCCAAAACACCATTGAGCCTATGATATAGGCCAACACAACCCAAAATGAACACAGAGGCCATTCATCCATATATACTTTATAGAAATAAGCCTCAAAAAGAAGGGTAGTAATAAGGTTTCCGATTAAAGAATCTCTTATTTTTGAAAGGATCTCTTTAAACCTCTTTTTTTCGTCCTCTACTTCTTTGGTTTTTATTACATATAAAAACCAGATACAAAAAAACGGTACTGATGCTAATGCTGCGAGTGTGCCTAATCTTAAGATAAATGAACCTCGTATGAAGGTATACAGTATCAAAAGGGTCGCGGTGGGTAAAACGGCCACCTCGTACTACGATGAGAGTTTATTTTCATGTTAAATGATTTTTTCTAAATCTAGACATAAAATCATCTTTTGTCAATCTTGCGAGATTATGATATTCTAAACATATCTTAATAGCGATAGACACCCCTTAGCGATCTTCGTGGGTGGCCTTCTCTTGTATGGCAAAAGAATCAAATCACCAAAACTGGATACGGGTAAAAGGAGCAAAAACTCACAATCTTAAAAATGTGAGTGTTGAGATGCCGCGCGACAAAATGGTGGTCATCACAGGCATGTCAGGATCAGGAAAATCGTCACTTGCTTTTGATACCATCTTTGCCGAAGGTCAGCGCAGATACGTGGAGTCTCTTTCTTCATACGCCCGCCAATTCCTCCAGCAAATGCCGAAACCAGACGTGGATGAAATCACTGGTCTCTCTCCGGCTATCTCTATCGACCAAAAGTCTCGCTCAAACAATCCACGCTCAACAGTGGCGACGATCACAGAAATATATGACTATCTTCGCGTGCTTTACGCGCGTATCGGTCGTCCGCACAGCCCGATCTCAGGACTTGAAGTGCGCAAGCTTTCCAATCAGGAGATTTCAGATTTTGTCCTCAAGAAAGTAAAAGAAGTTAGCGCAAGCGCAAAGGCAAACAAGAAGACTGTTATGGGTGTTGAGTGGAATGATGCGCAAGTGCAGATCTACGCACCGCTTGTACGCGGCCGAAAAGGTGAGTACTATCAGCTCCTCTATGACATGCTCTCAAAGGGGTATGAAGAAGCGCGTATCGATGGCAAGTCACACAAACTCCGCGATCGTATCGAGCTTTCAAAAAATGCAAAACATGAGATTGATATTCTCGTTGACGGTTTTGCCGTGCATGAATTTTCAGATAGGCCTGCTGATATGGAAATGCGCCTTGCTGAAGCTGTTGAGCGCGCCATCCTTGAAGCCGATGGACTCATCCGTATTGTTACACCACTCGGCGACTCCCTTCTCTCAGCCAAGCTCATCTGTCCTGAAGACGGCTATGTCTTTCCAGAAATAGAGCCACGCCTTTTCTCATTCAACTCTCCGTATGGCGCGTGTGATGCTTGTAATGGTCTAGGTACAAAACATTTCTTTGGCGATGAAGTCTGTGACAAATGTCACGGTGCTCGTTTGCGCGAGGAAGCGCTCAATGTTTTCCTCGGCGGCAAAGAGCATGGCAAAAATATTGTTGACTTCAGCAAACTCACAGTTAAAGAAGCGCATGAATTTATCACAAAGGTAAAACTGACAGCAAAAGAAAAAGAGATTGCAGTCATGATTTTGAAAGAGATCACCGACCGTCTGCAGTTTATGCTCAACGTCGGTCTCGACTATCTCGGCCTTGATCGCCGTGCAAACACACTTTCTGGCGGAGAGTCGCAGCGTATTCGTCTTGCGTCACAGCTTGGTTCGCGCCTTGTGGGCGCGATGTACGTGCTCGACGAGCCGACGATCGGACTCCATCAGCGTGACAACGATAAGCTTATTGCCACACTGCTTGAGCTTCGCGATCTCGGCAATACGATCATCGTGGTTGAACACGATGAAGATACGATCTATGCGTCTGACTATATTGTCGACATTGGACCAGCGGCTGGAGTGCACGGTGGCAATGTCATCGTAGCTGATGATCTTGAAAAGCTTCTGACGGCAAAGACCAATCCATCAAAATCTCGCACGCTTGCATATTTGCGAGGTGAGGCAAAAATTGAAATTCCAGAAAAGCGCAGAGAAAGTGACAAAGGTAAGCTTCAGATCGTGGGCGCAAAAATTCACAATATCGACAATATCAATGTTGATATTCCGCTCGGCAGACTCGTGTGTATCACAGGTGTATCAGGAGCGGGTAAGTCGTCATTTATGGACGACGTACTTGCGGCAAACTTGTCTGCTCAATTCGACAAGCGCTACCGCTCAAACAAGATCTACAACTGCGCCAAGTTTTTGGGTCGTGAATATCTCACTCGAGCCATCCTCATCGATCAGAGTCCAATCGGTCGCACTCCGCGCTCAAACATTGCGACATATACAGGCGCGTGGAGTCATATCCGCGATATGTTTGCTGAGACAGAAGAGGCACGCCTGCGTGGCTGGAAAGCAAATCGCTTTTCATTCAACGTAAAAGGTGGACGCTGTGAGGCCTGCGAAGGTCGTGGTGAGATTGCCGTTGAAATGCACTTTCTTCCGACGGTGTATGTAACGTGTGATGTCTGTGGTGGAAAGCGCTTCGACAAAGAGACACTCAAGGTGAAGTATAAAAAGAAGAGCGTGTATGACGTACTTGAAATGACAGTGGAAGAAGCAAATGATTTCTTCCGTGATATTCCTGCTATTTCAGATCGCTTGCAGACGCTTCTTGATGTGGGGCTTGGGTATATAAAAATTGGGCAGAACGCAACCACGCTTTCTGGTGGAGAGGCACAACGTGTCAAAGTAGCATCAGAGCTCTACAGACCATTCATCCAAAAGGCGATGTATCTTCTTGATGAGCCGACGGTTGGTCTTCACTATGACGACGTCGACAATCTGATCAAGGTGCTCCAGAAGCTCGTCGATCGTGGCAATACTGTCGTTGTGATCGAACACAATCTCGACCTCATAAAATGTGCTGACTACCTGCTCGACTTCGGCCCTGAAGGAGGGGATAAGGGCGGTAAGATCGTGGCAAAAGGAACTCCGGAAGAAGTAGCGAATAATGTCAAATCACATACAGGTCACTACTTGAAAAAGGTTTTGAGGAAAAAATAAAAAACCGTATATAAAATTATATACGGTTAGTAATTGACTATGAACTATGTGCTATTTTTTAAAACCTAGATTATGGTTGTTTAGCACGCTGATCATTTCGTTTAGCAGTTGGTTTCCTACTCCTTGAATTTTACTGAATTCAGCTTCCGTCATTGCTGCGACCTCATCAAGATTTGCAAAATTTTCTCTGTTTAGTATAGAGCGCAATCTTGCAGAAATACTCAAATTCTCAATCTTCTTTACAGAGCTAATGGTTTGTAAATTTGCTGGGAGTTCAAGTACTACTCTAATACTATGGTCACCTTTCTTGACTTTAAGTTCGGAAATTTGTTCATTTCCTGCAATTAGCTTCTTGTCTTTAAGGATGCCAATTAAATCTTCTCCGGTTATTACAACCTCGGTGGTTCTTATTACTTTCATGATTTTATTTTTTAAATAAATTTTGATATTTTTCATTTGTACACTATAATATTTCCGTGAAAAGTCAAGACCTACAAAAATTCAAATTGCCCGATACTGCCGGTGTTTACTTCTTTCTTGGGCCTGTATCTGTCATTCCGGCGGAGGCCGGAATCCATGGATCCCGTGTCCAGCACGGGATGACACGACCCGACGGTCGAGTCGTTTTGTATATCGGCAAAGCCACCTCTTTGCGCGATCGCACAAAGAGTTATTTTGCCAAGGATCTCATTGCTACCCGTGGAGCCCATATCGTGGATATGGTTTTTAAGGCCGACTCTATTGAGTGGCAAGAAACGGACTCAGTTCTTGAAGCACTCATTCTCGAAGCCAATCTAATCAAAAAATATCAGCCGTACTACAACACTAAAGAAAAGGATGATAAAAGCTGGAATTTTGTGTGTATCACTGATGAGCCTCTTCCGAAGCTTCTTATTGAACGCGGCAAGAATATAGATTTTACACACAAGATCGCGCAGGGATTTGAGTGTAAACATTTCTATGGCCCGTTTATTCACGGTGCCCAGCTTAAAGAGGCGCTCAAGATTGTACGCAAGATTTTTCCATTTATCGACGTAAGCTCTGCAAAGCGTGACAACTACGAATTTTATCGTCAGCTTGGTCTGACGCCTGATGTCTCAAAAGCTGACGCGCAGGTAGCGTACAAGAAAAGCATTCGCAATCTCGAGCTCTTTTTTGAAGGCAAAAAGAGTGCCTTGCTCAAAGAGCTCGAAAAAGAAATGAAGGCGTTTGCAAAGAAAGAACAGTTTGAAGATGCCTCACGCGTACGCAATCAGATATTTGCGCTCGGGCATATCAACGACGTGGCTCTTATTAAAGACGATCCATCTCAGCGCAAGATGAAGGCTGGCTTGCGCATTGAAGCGTATGATGTCGCGCATCTTTCTGGAAAAGACATGGTGGGTGTGATGACTGTCATTGAAGATGGTGAGATTGCGAAAAAAGAATATCGCACGTTCAATATAAAAGGCTTTACTGCCGCAAACGATACCGGTGCGCTCGAAGAGCTGCTCTCGCGCAGACTGCGACATACTGAATGGGGTATGCCAGATATTGTGGTGGCTGATGGAGGTGAGGCGCAGTATCGCGTGGCAAAACAAGTGCTCGATAGATACCAGCTGGCCATTCCGCTTGTGGCTGTTGTTAAAGATACACATCACAAGCCAAAAGGTATGCTTGGCGATGTCGAGCTTGGGAAAAAATATAAAAAAGAAATTTTGCTTGCAAATTCTGAAGCGCATCGCTTTTCAATAACCCTGCACAAGAAAAAGCGAGCTAAAAATTTTCTCAAATAAAAAACGCGCCGATATCGGTGCGTTTTTATTAAACCAGTGTGTTTAAAACATATTCCATCTCCTGTGTTCTTACGATATAGGAGGGTGCCAGTTTGTCTTCAATTTGTACTGAAGGTGTACAAATGCAAATGATGATGTCACCATTTACTCGCAGAATTTCTCCAACAACTAAGCCATCTTTTCCGTAGCTCCTAAAGCCACGGTGTCTATTTCTTGAGACAAAGGCCCAATGTTTCTTGAAGCGCTTACGTGAAGAAAGCCATAAAGGCAGGGATTGTTTTAGTTTTTTAATAACACGCCCAAGTTTTATGTGATGCGCGTGTTCGATCGTATGTTCGTATATCATGGGACGTTTTTCTTAAAAATACGCTTTTGGGCAGATCTGTCAAATACGATATACTTAAGGCATATGATACGAGTCGGCGTGCTTCGTGGAGGCACTGGGCACCACTACAATCAGTCACTTTCTTCTGGAGCCTATGTGCTTCAAAATATGCCGCGCGATCGCTACGAGCCGGTCGATATTTTTATCGACCGCGAAGGGGTCTGGCATATGTCAGGCGTACCAGTGACTGGTGAGAAAATAAAGCACCGCGTGGACCTTATCTGGAATGCACTCCACGGACACTATGGTGCCGATGGCAAAGTTCAGCGTATGATCGAATCCCTTGGCATTCCATACACAGGATCAGATGTTCTTTCATCTGCCATTGCTCAGCACCACCGTTTACTCGGCCAGCGTCTTTCAGATCTTTCTATCAAAACTCCGCGAGGTGTGTATGTTGAAGATTGGGGAGGACAGATGAGCGCAGAATCTGTCATGGATGTGGTGGCGCATGTGGCAAAAAAGCTTGCTCCGCCATGGATCGTAAAACCGATCTCGCGCGGTCATGCCGGCAGTCCGCTGAAATGTAAAACTCGCGACGAGCTTTTTGCTGTACTTCGCCAGATGAGCGAGCATGATATACCGATTGTTGTAGAAGAAGCCGTACTTGGCACAGAAGTGTGCGTATTGTGTGTGCCACACTTTCGCAATCAAAAAGACTACACGTTTATCCCATCTGGCAGAAATGGCACTCAGCGACTTTCAAAAGATGAAAGTCGTGTGCTTCAAAATCTTGCCCGCGATATTCACGCGAGTCTCGGACTCGGGCAGTATTCAGAAATGCGAGCAGTGGTACATCCCAAACAAGGTATTCATATTGTGGGAGTTGAGACCCAGCCTGATATGGGGGAAGGTTCGCATCTTGTACAGGCCCTTGCAGAAGTAGGAGCGTCCTTTTCTGAATTTATAGATCACGTCGCCAAAGGGGCGATGGGGAGATAAGGACCCAAGCTTAAAATATTCGTGTGGTCAGGAATATTTTACTCGCCTAGGAAATTCGCCCGCGACTCAAAGCTCG
>CAYTCQ010000013.1:0-11799 GCA_964436485.1 uncultured Candidatus Saccharibacteria bacterium
TTGCAAACAGGCTTATGATGGTTGATCTCCCAAGTTCGAGTCCAAGTCTGCCAGCTCGTATATTTTCTAGTATAATTGTCCCTATGCAATTCACATCAAAAAAGACAGCACTATTTGTATTGGGCGTGACAGCCACCCTCTGTTCAAAGGTGCTTTTTATGGCTTTTGATGACCCTGAGGGAGCGAATTTGCTCGTTACTGTCGGAATGGCACTTGTTGTATTTTTCGTATCTTTTGGCGCATATACCCAGAGTCGATCGATCGCTGGTTCTAAAAAACTTCTGCTCTCAATTTTTGTGCAGATACTACTAACCACCATTCTCTATTTCTGCTTACGCTAATGGCTGATTCATCTCACAGAACCGAATACTCTCTCGAGAATCTCGAAAAACTTGCGCGGCTTCTTCATGATGTTCAGCGAGTCAAGCGTATTTCTCGCCGTCCGGATGAGCAAGAGCTTACAAATACAGCTGAACACACATTTGAGCTTGCGATGATGTGCTGGTATATCGCATCTGTTCACAAGCTCGACCTTGATATGCAAAAGGTGCTTACATACGCGCTCGCGCACGATACTATCGAAGCATATGCGGGGGATACTCCTATGCATGACGAAGAGGCAAAGAAGACAAAACAGGCCCGTGAAGAAGCGGCGCTCGCGCGGATTGAAAAGGAATTTCAAGATTTTCCTGAATTTATTTCAGCACTCCATGAGTATGAGCGTCGGGATACGCCTGAGGCGAAGTTTGTATACGCCACCGACAAGCTTGTTGATCCGCTCAATCTTAGTATGGAAACGAAACACTCAATGTGGAAAGAGTATGACATGTCGTTTGAAACGCTTGTTTCCAACAAAGACGATAAGATTGCTTTTTCGGATGTAATTCAAATGTATTGGAAAAAGCTTGTTGCGAAGCTCGAAGCCAAGAAGGACTTTTTCTTCCATTCGTAGTCACAGAATCGTTACTTGCATTTGTGGGGGAGGGAGCTACAATACTCTTGTATATGCGTAAATACGCACTCGCTATTATTTCCACGTTTGGATTTCTTCTTTCGTATGGCGTAGCTTCTGCTCATGAAGCGTACGTTCTGCCGTACGGTACTTTTTGGGATGGCATGAAAGAGGGTTTTAGTACTCACGCGTTCTATGCACTTCGCAGTCCTGACAATATTCACACGACGCTTATCATTGTAGTCTCAGTGCTTGTTGGACTAACACTCAATTTCTTTTTTCGCCAAAGTCGTCTTGGTCAAAAGCTCACCTCTCGAGTTGAGCGGTATTCTCATTTTGGACCGCATTTTGTCCGCGTGACGATAGCGATCGCGCTGTTTTTCTCAGCGGCAAGTAATACGTTTCTTGGGCCTGAGTTGCACGGAGATCTGTTTCCGTATTCGCAGGTGGTTAGAATAGCACTATACGTCATCAGTGGTATGATCGCACTTGGTCTTTTTACAGAGCTTGCCGCGGCTGTTGGTCTTTTGATTTTTTTGAGCGGTTTTTATGTATTCGGTCCGTATGTGTTGACGTATTTAAATTATGCCGGCGAGCTTCTCGTACTACTACTCTTTGGAATGCGTGTGTTTTCCGTGGATCGCTATTTGTTCGGACCGCTTCGCAGGTTTCGTTTTTTTGAAAAGTACGAGACGGTCATTGTGCGCGTGTTCTACGGCTTGGCGCTTATGTACGCGGCTATCACCGTTAAATTGCTCCATCCAGATTTGACTGTCAGTGTCGTGACGACATGGCATCTGACCAACTTCCACTGGCTCTTTCCGTCTGACCCACTACTCGTTACGTTTGGAGCGGGAATCGTGGAGTTTATTATCGGACTCTTTATCGTGTTTGGCTTTGAAATGCGCCTGACAGTGCTCGTCAGTCTCTTTTATATTACGCTCTCGCTTCTTTATTTCAGAGAGCTTGTGTGGCCTCACTTGCTACTCTACGGAATATCATTCAACTTGCTGGTGCAGCCTGAAACATTTACGATCGACCATTTCTTGTTCAGTCATCATCGCGCTTCAAAGGCATGGTGGAAGCGGCCATTTTCTCCGCACGTCAAACAAGGCAAGAGTACTCTTCGTTTTCCGCTTACAAATTCTTTTCCGCAGTAACTATTTCTGTTCTTTTGATAGGTTCCACAAAAAGTCGAACTGGTTTTTCAACGCGTGAGAAAGCTCTCGGCTTTCAATAATGAACGAGTAGTCTTCTGATCCGAGTGAGATGAAGGCGACTTTTGATCCGTAGATGCCATAACCGATGCCTTGATCGAGTCCTTTAGGCAATATGCGTATTCTACGCAATGCGCCATCTTTATTTTCGAGTGATAGGTTGGGATTTGTTTTGAGCACACCTTTCATCGTCTGAGGCCACAATGAATTCATCCAAATACCTCGTCTAATACGTTCCTGTTGGAAACGAAGAAAGTGTTCCTCTGAAACTTTGAGGTCCGTGTGTGTTGTTGGCCATACGAAAAAAATTTCTTCTCGTTCACTTAAGATGTCTCTAAGAATATGCTCGTATGACTGTGGTCCTTCAAATACAAAGAAACGAGGTTTAAACGTATTCTTTTTGTCGAGCGAATCAAGCGCTTCAGATAAGTGCTTTCCTGACTGAAGTGTTTCGATCATTCGTTGTTCAAAGATTGCGAGAATGTTTTTAGGACTTTCTGTATAAAAAATAGAACCTTTGCCTGCCAGTCCCTTCTTTACCAAACCTTTATTTGAAAGTGATTCAAGATGGCTGTAGATAGTAGGGCGGGGGACATTGAGTTCTCGGCTGAGGGACAAGACGCTGATACCGTCTTTATATTTTGATAGTACAAGAAATGTTTCGGCTTCTGCTTTACTGCAGCCGATCGTCTCGAGGTCGTGAAGCATTTTTTGATCCATATAATTACTTTAATCTATGAGGAGTATTTGTCAATTTTCGACGACACATTTACATATATAGCTTGTAGATAGTACTATTTCACATGTCGTCACAATTAGTAGTTAATTGGTAATAATACAATGGACAACACAACAAATACTCCATCTACAGGAGCAGATACTACAAGTACTGAAAACACTTCAGAACAGACTCCTGCGCAGGCCGCTGCCTAGTGCCTCATAATAAAAAGCCGCAAAGCGGCTTTTTATTATGGTCCTTTTTTTGAAAAAATCGTTTATACTTAACCTGTATGTTTGAAAAGCCCGCTTCGCCCTCTCCCCACAATCACTTGATAGACAAGATAGCCGTACTTAATGCCGTTCTGAGCGCGGTTGCTCTGTATCCGCAATTGTATGACATCGTGCGGTATGGTGCTGACACGGCTGCTATTTCTCGCGTTTCGTTCGGACTTATTCTTTCAAATAGCTTGATTTGGTTTTGGTATGGGTATCACCGAAAGATCGTTCCACTTATGCTGTCGTCGCTCTTAAATACCATCGCAGCAGGACTCATTTTATTTTTCACGTACTAAATTTGTATGCAGAAAAAATACAGAGTAATTATATCTGTTCTCAACGTACTCCTACTGTGCTTTGTTATTGTTGCAGTATCTTTGGCATTTATTTACAACACGCAGCTCATCGGCTTTGTTTTAATTGTGCTTAGTATCATAAGTCTACTATCACTCAAATTGTTTGGAGTGAAAATATCTTCTACAAAACCTGACGTTATATTTGGAGTTATCGACAATGGTGTGCTTGCGCTTATGGCAGTTGTAGGAGGGAAACTGACTGGTGTTGCGGGCGCTATTGCAGGCGGAGTTGTTGGGAACGCGGTTACCGATGGTATTGCCGGTCTGTTTGAAGGGTATATGGCAGAAAGTATGGCTGATGATCGACGAACAATTTTGGGTTCCGCTGTTGGCAAGATGGCTGGCTGTCTACTTGGAGCGGGGCTTGTACTCATGCTTGTGAGTGTGTTTACGTAACCTCATGATTTTAGGAGAGGTATATTTTTGTTACACTAAGAACTATCTATGATTTTCCAAATATTTGTCACTGTTGTCGCGCTTGTTCTTATCTTTATATTTAGTATTACAAAATTTTCCCGTCAGATTGAGCGTGTGACGGATGGAAAGTTTAAAATCCTGCTCAAACGCCTGACGAGCAATCCGCTCTTGGGTACTATTACGGGCACGGCTGTTACGTCGGTATGGCAATCAAGCACGGCAACGACTGTCATGACTGTGGGTCTTGTGAACGCGGGGGTCATCACATTCTACGAAAGTCTCGGTGTTATCTTTGGTGCAAATATTGGCACAACCATCACCTCGCAGCTCATCGCACTCAATGTGACAGCGATTGCGCCATTTATCATCATTCTTGGGTTTCTCGTTTTGAAATTTGGCGGACGGTACAATATCTATGGTAAGTCAGTATTTTATTTCGGACTTGTTTTCTTCTGTATCTCTCTTATCACGCAGGTGGTCGCTCCGCTGACTGGCAATGCTGAAATTCTTAATGCGCTCGCAAAAATACAGAGTATTCCAGCGGCAATTCTTGCCGGTGTACTCATTACGACAATCTTCCAGTCGAGTAGTGTGACGAGCGGACTAATTCTCGCGCTTGCTGTTTCCGGTCTTGTCGATTTCCAGCAGGGTGTAGGTCTTATGCTCGGCGCAAATATTGGAACAACATCAACGGCTCTTTTGGCGGCAATCCCAATGGAGATTGAAGCAAAAAAAGCCGCGCTCGCGCACTTTATCTTTAACGTAATTGGAGTTGTCGCCGTTCTTCCGTTTCTCGGTGTGCTGACGGGATGGGTGCGGTCGTTTGGAGGTACAACAGCTCAACAAATTGCCAATATGCACCTTTTGTTTAACGTCATGGCAACGATCGTATTTTTGATCTTTATACACCAGTTTTCGGCGCTAATTGGCTGGATTTCAAAACGTAAAATGTTGCATTTTGATGCAAAACAATGGGAACCGAAAATTTAGTTTTTATACCCATGCTATAATTAGGAATATTTATTAGTAATTAATCATTTTTATATGACACTCCTACTCGTATCTGTGCTTGGTGCTATTGCAGCGGCTGTTATTGGCACACTGTGGTATTCAATGAATACTCCGATGGGTAAGATCCACATGACTTCTATCGGCTTTATGAATCTTTCAAAAGAAGAGCAGGCGGCAAAGATCGCAGAAGCGAAGCCACACATGTGGAAGAGCTATCTCGCACAGCTCGCACTTTCATGTTTGACAGCCGGTTTTATCGGATTCATCACTACTCGCGTTCACAAGGATGCGTACATGTATGTTTCAATGATCTGGGCTGCGTTTGTCCTTCCAAACATTGGCTCTGCACTTCTCTGGGGTGCTGTTGACCGCAAGATCGTCTGGCAGAAATTTTTCTCAGACTCTCTCAATAGTCTCGTGACACTTCTTGCGATGGCGTTCATTGCAAATCTCTTCTTTTAATCAAAAGGCAGGGTATTAGAAAAGAAAAAGAGCATGACCTGCTCTTTTTCTTGTTTTGGTCTATACTAAGCCCATGAATACAATAACTCCATTTCTCTGGTTTGATGGGCAGGCCGAAGAGGCTATGCATTTTTATGTTTCTGTCTTTAAAGACGGGAAAGTTATAAGTACTATGCCTGGTCCAGACGGAAAAGTGCTTGGCGTCACATTTGAGCTTGGTGGTCAGCGTTTTAGTGGTATCAACGGCGGGCCGCAATTCAAATTTACGGAAGCTATTTCGTGGATGGTGGAGTGTAAGGATCAAGCAGAAGTCGACTATTTTTGGGAAAAGCTCGGAGAGGGTGGAACATATCAGGCCTGCGGATGGCTCAAAGACAAATACGGTATGTCATGGCAGGTGACTCCGACTGTACTTAGCAAGCTTCTTGGTGATCAGGATCGCGTGGCGGCAGGGCGTGCTATGCAGGCAATGCTTCAAATGGAGAAGCTCGATATTCAAGGACTGCAGGACGCGTTTGATGGAAAGTAATATGACAACAACATATCGTAATCCAATTTCTCATACAGAATTTCATGATCCAAAAAGCAGCGGCAAACTTAATTGGCTGCGTGCTGCTGTGCTTGGCGCCAATGATGGTATTGTGTCTGTCGCGTCGGTTATTTTTGGTGTTGCGGGAGCACATGAGACGACGCATTTTATATTGACTGCCGGTATTGCTGCGACAGTGGCAGGAGCTCTTTCTATGGCCGTGGGTGAGTATGTCTCAGTCAGTACACAGCGAGACACGGAAAAGGCGTTGCTTGCAAAAGAAAAGTGGGAGCTTGAAAATATGCCTGAACAAGAACTTGAAGAGCTGACGGTGATTTATGAAAAGAAAGGCTTGAGTAGAGAAAGCGCGGAGAAGGTGGCTCGCGAGCTTACCGCGCACGATGCGTTTGCCGCGCATGTTGAGTCTGAGCTTAAGATAGATCCAAACGAGCTTACCAATCCATGGCATGCAGCCTATGCGTCTGCCGGAGCATTTTTGGCCGGAGCGATCATTCCGCTTCTTGCGATTGCATTATGTCCAGAAAACTACCGCATTGTCGGTACGTTTGTTGCTGTGCTCTGCGCACTTGTGGCGACAGGCGCAACAAGCGCGTATGCTGGTGGTGCAAAAAAGACACGCGCTGCAACGCGTGTTGTGATCGGCGGAGTACTTGCGATGGTTGTTACATATGGTATCGGTACATTATTTGGCGTAGCAGGATTGTAGTATGCAGAGCGATAAAGACGTTTTTGAAATTCATAGCCGAAAGCACGGCAAGGTGGGTACGGAAGTGAAGGTGCCGGTCACGCCTGAAACACTTCCGCTTGTCTATACTCCCGGAGTAGCGCGCGTATCTGAAGCTATCGCGCACGATCCTGCGCTTGCGTACGAATACACGGGCAAAGGTAATACTGTTGCTGTTATTTCTGATGGCTCAGCTGTGCTTGGTCTTGGAAATATCGGTCCGCTTGGGGCGCTCCCTGTTATGGAAGGAAAGTGCGCTATATTCAAACAGCTTGCTGGTATTGATGCGGTGCCTGTGTGTCTTGATACGCAAGATACAGAGGAAATAATTAAGACCATCAAACACGTCGCTCCTGTGTATGGCGCGATCAATCTTGAAGATATTTCAGCGCCACGTTGTTTTGAAATTGAGGCGCGCTTGCGGGCAGAGCTTCCGATCCCTGTTATGCATGACGATCAGCATGGTACGGCCATTGTCGCACTTGCAGGACTTTTGAATGCCCTCAAACTTCGGGAGCTCGCGCTTTCTGACGCGAAGATTGTCGTATCAGGTGCGGGTGCTGCCGGCATGGCTATTGTCGACATGCTCGCGCACGCTGACGCTACACACATTACAGTGTGCGACTCACACGGTGTCATTTCAAGCACTCGTACAGATCTGACAGAAGAAAAAAAGAACATGCTTGCTCGTATCGGCGATGCGCCTGCGGGAGATCTTGCGACTGCGCTTCGAGGCGCGCATGTGTTTATTGGCGTCAGTAAAGGCAACACGCTGACAAAAGAAATGGTACAGAGTATGAGCGAGCGACCGATCATTTTTGCCCTTGCAAATCCGACTCCAGAGATCGATCCTGCACTTGCAAAAGAAGCCGGTGCATTCATTGTCGCAACTGGCAGATCCGATTTTCCAAATCAGATCAACAATGCGCTCGCATACCCGCATTTGTTTAAAGGAGCGCTCATGCATCGAATCAAACAGTTTAATGACAGGCATTTTGTCGACGCCGCCCACGCTATTGCGTCTATTGTCCAAAACCCAAACCCTGAGCAGATCATCCCAACGGTTTTTGATCCCAAGCTTGGTGAAGTGATTGTTGCAGTTTTTAAATAAGAGAGGCGAGTATGGTACACTAGTCCCATCATGATGATGCCTGATCTCATAAACAAACCTGAAAACACTGCTCCACATTCACGCAGGCTCAAAATTTTACTCTATACACTCGCAGGCGTATCACTGCTCGGTATTTCACTGCTTGTGATACGAATTGTGTACCAGTCGCCAGTGCTACATACGACACAAGTAAAAGCAGACGAGGAAGCAAGTACTCCGGCTGTTGTAGTACCTGTGCTTGATGTTGCGCTCTACGATAAAAAAATGATTGAGCTTGCAAACCATATCGTTCCCGCGGCTATTGTTTCTACATCCGCAACAGTTGCAACATCGGCAAAGCCCGCGACTCCTCCAAAGACTCCGCTCTGGCCAGTAAAAACTGTCTATCCAAAAGCGGGCGCACTTTTGCCGTTCAATCGTATTGTGGCCTACTATGGAAACTTTTATGCAAAAGGTATGGGCGCGCTCGGTCAGTATCCAAAAGAAGAAATGAAAAAGCGATTGCTTGACGAAGCAAAGAAGTGGCAGGACGCAGATCCTACGACGCCTGTCATTCCAGCCGTCGACTATATTGCCGTGACTGCGCAGGGAAGTGCGGGAGCAGATGGCAAGTATCGTTTTCGTATGCCCGCGACCGAACTTGATAAGGCAGTAAAAATCGCTGATGAGCTCAAAGGAATTGTGATTCTTGAAATTCAACCAGGACTCAGTACGTTTATGACCGAAGTGCCAGTCTTTGAAAAATATCTCAAAATGCCAAACGTGCATCTCGCGCTTGACCCTGAATTTTCAATGTCTAAAGCAGGAGTGAAGCCTGGGCGTGTGATTGGTACAGTTGATGCATCTGAAATAAATAGTGTGGCTCAGTATTTGGCAAAGATTGTCCAAGACAACAATCTTCCACCGAAAATCCTCATAGTCCATCGTTTTACACATGCCATGGTGACCAACACAAAACAGATCAAGCCACTTCCAGAAGTGCAGGTCCTTATGGATATGGATGGATGGGGAAGTCCGGCAAAGAAGATTGGTACACATAAGCAGGTCATCTATCCAGAACCAGTACAGTTCACTGGATTCAAACTGTTTTATAAAAACGACTACTTCCCACCAAGTCCTCGTATGCTCACGCGCGAAGAAATCCTCAAACTCGAACCCCGTCCAAGCTTCATTCAGTATCAGTAGAAATATGGACCAATATATTTCTGACAGCACTAAATATCGTTTCGGCAATCAGGTAATATCTTTACCTATATTCCTTAATGAATTACCTAAAGATATTTTAATTGAAGAGACCAATCTTTTCTTGAGATCATCTTTCCATGTGACATTAGTTGCTATTGGGGAAATAATTCGTAAACATGCTGTGACTATTCCTGATTTTGAATTAAATCTTATTCAAGATTTTTGTGACTATGTTAAAAAAAATCCCATTGAATTTATTGGGTTTAAAAATGAGTATCGATTTGTTTCAGAAAATGAACGACGTTCCATTGTTGCAATGTGTAATATCTCTAATTTGGAAGGTTTTTTTAATCTATTAAACACCAAATACAACCTTAATATAGAAGTTCCTCCAACGCATGTTACCATCTATACACTTCAGCCGAATAAGGGTATCTTTTTAACCGATTCGTCAGATATTCAGAAACTAACAAAAATAGTTACGGTTCCTGGACTTACTCTATCCACGATATAATTTTGTGCTATTGTATAGCCATTGAATCCCGTAGTAGAAAATGACATGGCGGGAATGTTTTTAGGATAAGGTTTTTTGAAGAAAGATTATTAAAGATAAACATAAAAATGATACGTGCTCTGCGCCGCAGGCAATGTCATTTTTCACTACTGGATGAAGCACGGCAAAGTCTATATCTATGGCAAACACGCCCTCACCGAGGCGCTTGTAAACGTTCCGCACGCAGTGAAAAAAGTCTATCTTTCTCCAAAGGTAGACGACCAGAAATTGCGCGACCTGATCCGTCGTGCTGGCGTGCCTATGGCAGCGCTTGAACCAAAGATGGAGCGCACAGTTGAAGGACATGGTACTCATCAAGGCGTGATTGCGCATGTCTCAACTGACGACCTTGTCATGCCACTCAAAGATTTTTTGAAAGGTCTTACTATTACTGATGACACAGCGCTTGTCCTTATGGGTGAAGTACAAGATCCGCACAACGTAGGGGCGATTATTCGCTCCGCAGCAGCCTTTGGTGTCTCAGGTGTGCTTATGCCTGAGCACAATCAGGCGCCTGTTACAGGAGCAGTGGTAAAAGTATCTGCTGGTATGGCTTTCCGCATACCGCTCGTGCAGATTGGCAATATCAATCAGGCGGTGCGCGATCTCAAAGATGCCGGATTTTCTGTGTACGGTCTTGCCGGTGAAGCTGGCGCGCAGAATATGACAGAGATGCAATTTGATACTCCGAGTGTATTTATCGTTGGCAACGAGGGAAGTGGTATTCGTCAAAAGACACGTGAGTACTGTGACGCGCTTGTCGCTATCCCAATGCATCCAAAGTGTGAGTCGCTCAATGCTGCAGTCTCTGCGTCGGTGGCCTTGTATGCGTGGAGCTCAAAACATCCGAAAGCTTTGAAAGGAAAATAAAAAACCGCGTCCCAAGGGACGCGGTTTTTTAAAAGATTATTTCTTTGTAGGAGTTGCTGTCGTTGATTTTGTCGCAGGAGTTGTTGTATTTGTTTCCTGCCAGTTCATCATTGGCATGGTTACTTGCCAGTTACCGTCCTGATTTGCGCCACCGTAGAGCATCATGTTGCCGCGGCCATAACGGAAGTTTCCGTCCATAAATCCGTGACCATATGCCTGTTCCATCATGCCTTTGATCTCGCCGATCTTGAATGCGAAACACAAAATGATGATAACGAGCGCCATCTTGATGAGCTTTTTCATAAGATGCATGTGGTTGTAGCCACATCCTCCGCACTTTTGTGAGCATCCGCAGTCACCGGTGCACACGTTTTCTGATTTTTCCATTTTCATGGGTGTTATTTTCTAGCTAATAATTAAAATGAGTACTGACCTGCAGTTATTATATCATATGCATTTTTATGTTGTCGCAAAAACCTGTCAATTTGTACATTTTTTTCTAGCGGTATACAATAGCCGTATTATCAAGTAGCTCTAAAGTATCGTATGACAACAGTATTTCTTCTTGGGCGCATCCTCTTCGGTGGATTCTTTATTTACAACGGTTACAATCATCTCGCAGGATATAAGGGGATGACAGGATACGCAAAGATGAAAGGCGTTCCAATGCCAGAATTTGCTGTCGGCCTCACAGGACTTATGCTTTTGGCTGGAGGTTTTTCAGTTCTTACATGGTACCACGCATATTACGGTATCATTGCACTTCTTGCGTTCTTGGTCCCAACGACGTACATGATGCACCAGTTCTGGAAGGATACTGATCCTATGCAGAAAATGAACAACCGCATTTCATTTGCGAAGAACGTTGCTCTCATTGGTGCACTTCTTATGCTCTTTCCACTCGCATAAGCACTTTATAAAAAGCACCCTGTCATATATGGCAGGGTGCTTTTGCATTACGGTGCTGGCTGTGGTGGAGTAATTGGATCTGGCATGATGCGCACAAGCTTTGCTTCTACTTCGCCAGTTGCTGTTGGTATGCCAATAACGACAACTGAATCGCCGATCGCGAGATCTTTCGTTGTAACAGTGTCTCGCAATTTGCGAATGGCTGTTGTGTTAGAAATCATGACGACTTTTTCTGTGCCGTCGAGATCTTCAACGACAAGTTTTGGAAGTGTGAGGCTGATAATTTTTCCAGCCGTTCCATTTGCTGTTGGCATTGGTCCATTGAAAAAGCCCATCATATGAGGACTACCTTTTTGGCCAAATGGCTGGTAGTAGTGTTCTCCAAGGCGTGATCCAAATTGTCCGCGGTGCTGACCGACTTCTGTGCCAATGTGAAAAGAAATAACAAGACCTGCAAATATAGCAAGGAAGCCCATGACATGCTTA
>CAYTCQ010000014.1:0-11761 GCA_964436485.1 uncultured Candidatus Saccharibacteria bacterium
GTCTGCGCAGCACTATCTGCAGCAATAGCACTTCCATTAATAGTTGAGCCTCCAGACGCTGCAATACTGCCGTTCGAATAAAGATTGCCGTTAATAGTTGACCCACCCGTTATTGTCGCGCCTCCATCCCCTGATTGAAGCCCGTAGTTGAAACCAACACCGGCAGTCGTATTTGCAACAAGTGAAATCTGACGATCGCGTGAAAGATAGTCACCGGTCGAATCAATCTGTTTTTGGTTTGCTGAAAGAGTTGTGACCGTCGTGGTAGCTGTCGCGTTTGCAAGAACGAGCGTAACCGTGGAACCAATCTGTTTTGCATTTTTCAGGCGATAGTACGCATCTTCAACACCCGATTCTGCAACATAATAGCTTTGCTTTGTTTTAATAGAGCTATCAGCGATACGATAATCACGCGCAACAGGAGCTGTAAGACCCAGCACAATGGCGGATGCGACAACAATGAAAAAGATAACTGCCACCATCATGACGGCACCTCGTTCGTGCGATAGTCTTTGTTTGTAATTTTGGAATACGTTCATAGATTAGTAGTCACCACGAAGCGTTGCCGTATCGTAGAGGGTTATTGTTTTACCTGAGGGAGATCTGTTTGCAGAGAGTGCCATTTCAATACGAACAGCTGTTCCATTTGTCGTGGTTATTTTTCGAAAGATAAGCGATGTCACAGTTACCTGTGTGCCCGTCAGATTCCCCGAAAGCGTGCCATTGTCAGTAAAAGCAACCGCGCCGGAAGATAGTGCGAACTGCACCGTCTTTGACGTACCACTCGAATCTGTTGTATTGAGTTTGAGTGTACCTGGTGTTGACCCAAACACACTTGTCCCTGTATCAACACTGCTTGCTGTTCTGATTTCACGAGTCATACGCTCCATAGCTGTATAGCTCGAAGTGAGCAAATCTCGATCCGCGCGAGACTCAGAAAATACGCGATACATGACAGAGAGCATTGAGATAAGAAGGACTGACAACGATACAACAAGCGCAGTGTAAATAATCGCTTCAATAAGAGTAAATCCTCCTTCTGTTGTGTAAGTATTTCTGCGCATATGTTAATTGCCTGTCACAAGACCGAGCTTACTGACTGTAATCGTCTTTTGTCCGTTTGTTGTAGAAATATTTTTAATCACAAATGTTCCATACTGGCTTGTCTCTCCTGAGAGTTGTGAAAATACAATATCTGAGCCGCCACCAGCAAGAGATATCGATGTAATTGTGACAGTGCTATCAAGAGTAAACGCTCTGTTTGAGCTCGCGCTTGATGAATAGCTCGAACCAGTAAAGAGAACTACTTTGTCACTTTGAATATGCACACCATACTGACTATCCCCTTCACCAGAAAGCGTCTTTTCTTGAGCTTCTTTAATGACGGCGACAACGCCTTCCGTTTCGTTTTTAAGCAGTTGATTTGTTTTTGCCGTGCCAGTTGAAGAAAAAATAATAACGCTCAGCGCCGTAACGATCGCAACGGCAATAACAAGCTGGAGAAGAGAAAATCCTGTTTTTTGTGTGTAGTAAGAAAAAGATGTCATGATTATGAAAGGATGTCGCTCAAATAGAGCTTAAGTGTTTTTGTAAATGTTGTACCGGTATCCGTCCATGTGACTGCCACCGTCACAAGCTTCGTGCCTGTATCATTTGTACCACCTGAACTTACAATATCTTGCGTACTGTTATCACGACTCACAGATCCGACTGTGACCGATCGAGTAAACGCACCGACACTTGAAGATGACGTGGCCAGTGACCATGTGTTTGTACTTGTTGAGAAAACAGGATAGTACGTCGTCCCCGCACTAAGACCTGAGATGTTTGACCATCCCCCATCTCGGAGCGTGCGCACCGCTTCTGCACCCTCTTCAAGCAGATTTGATGCTTGATATGTCGAAAGCGACTGACGAGAAATAAGGAGCGACTTATTGGCAAGAGTAATGATACCTAAAAGCGACGCAGAGATGATTGCGGATGCAACAAGTACCTCAACCAAAGAAAATCCGGCTGATGAGCGACGAGAGTGGTGAGTGCGTACCATGCGTATATTGTACGCCAAAATATACAAACAAAAAAACTAAATACTGTTGAGGAGACTATACATTGGGGAGATCATTGAAACTGCAAAGAAGCCCACTGATGCACCGATAAACATCATGAGGATCGGCTCGATGATAGTTGAGAGACTTTTTGTTTTTGCATCCACTTCTTCTTCATAAAAGGTAGCGATATCGGCAAGCATGTTAGTGAGCGCGCCTGTCTCTTCTCCTACAGAGATCATCTCTCCTACCATTACTGGATACAATTTTGGATTATCCTTAAAGACTGTCGAAAGAGGCACGCCTTTCTGGACCGCGGTGCCCGCCTCCTGAAGTACCTTTTTGTAGTACATATTCTGGACGACCTCTTCGGTGATAGAGAGCGCCTTGGTCATTTCAACACCGGAGAGCAAAAGAGACGAGAGTGTGCGTGCAGTGCGGGCAGTATTGATCTCCTTTACGATAAGGCCGATCGACGGGAGATTGAGAATTATTTTGTCATTAAATGGCTTGAGTTTCTTTGATGTAACTGCCATGTATATTCCGCCCAAAAAGAGGCCTGCTCCACCCAAAAAGAGAATTGGATGTCCTGCAGCAAAATCAGACAGCGAAACCACAAATTGCGTCGTTGCGGGAAGCTGTGTTCCAAGATCTTTAAAAATTTTTGTGAGCGTCGGTACCACAAAGATAAGCATGAGGATACCAATGATGAAGATGGCGATCACGATAATGAGCGGATACATCATCGCGCCCTTGATCTTGCGTGAGAGGTCGTATGCCTTTTCAAGACTTGTCCCAATTTCCTTGAGAGTAGATGAAAGGTTGCCTGATTCTTCTCCCGCACGCACCATAGAAATAAAGAGCGGAGAAAAAACTGCTGGAAATTCTTTCATGGCATCTGAAAGCGTACCTCCAGCATTAACCTGCTTCATAAGCCCAGCAAGCACGGCATCCATGGCAGGATTGTTGGACTGTTTTTTCATAACCTCAAGCGCGCGATAGAGTGAGAGGCCCGCCGAGAGCATACCAGAAAGATTGCGGGTAAAGAGTATCTTCTCACGTAATTTTACGCTCTGAAAAAGTTTTCCTAGAAATGGGATCTTGTCGAGTGATAGTGCTTGCGTAGCTTTCTTTTCAGTAATAGAAATAGGCAGTCCTCCTTCTGCACGAAGTGAGCGCGCAAGTGAAAACTTATCAGCGCTATCTGCTTCGCCAGTAGTAATCGTACCCTCTTTGGTTTTTACCTTATACACAAATCGCATGTGTTATTCAGAAACCACGCGCAAAATCTCTTCCGTTGTTGTTAGTCCTTGGATAGCTAGAAAGACCCCGTCTTCAAGCATGGTCATCATGCCCTCTTGTTTTGCCTGTTTTTCAATCTGATCTTGAGCTGCGCCTTTTAAAATAAGCTCTTTAATAGCTGGAGACATAGTAAACACTTCATGGATACCAAGACGACCCTTGTACCCATCCTCACTTTCCTCACTTTTCTTTGGGCGGAAAAATGGAATCGTCTGCCATGTTGCATTATCTGGAACAACTTTTTCGGCTTTCAAAAAGCCGAGCATGCGATCCATATCAATGATCTTTGTAAGTGCACCAAGCTCAGCTTCTGAAAGGAAATATTGTTCTTTAGCCGACGTCAGTCGGCGCACGAGACGTTGCGCGATAACAGTCTTGACTGTTGAGACGATCAAAAATGGCTCAACCCCCATATCAATAAGACGCGGGATAGCACCGGCAGCTGAGTTGGTATGGATAGTTGAGAGCACAAGATGGCCTGTGAGTGACGCATTAACCGCAAGACCGGCAGTTTCTCCATCGCGGATTTCTCCCACCATAATGATGTCCGGGTCCTGACGAAGCAGTGTGCGCAAACTGTTTGCAAACGTAAGACCAATCTCGGCCTTAACTTGAGTCTGATTGATGCGTGGCATCTGATATTCGATCGGATCTTCTGTCGTTGAGATATTCACGTCAGGAGTGTTGAGAATATCGAGCATTGTATAGAGCGTTGTTGTTTTACCAGATCCTGTCGGACCAGCGGCGAGAATCATTCCGGTCTTCTGCTTCATGCTTGCGTGAATACGTTCAAGCGCTTCTCCGTGAAAACCAAGTCCTTCGAGCGTATAGCCGTGTGAATTTTCACGCAACAAACGGATAACTGTCTTTTCACCATAGTATGTTGGGAGAGTAGAAACACGAAACGAGACTTTCTCACCTTCGTTTGTGATCTTAAAACGACCGTCTTGCGGTAAACGCTTTTCATCGAGCTTAAGTCCTGAAAGAACTTTAATACGCGCAGTGATGCCACTTGCTGTATCTTTAGGAAGTGTCATAGCGTCATGCAAAATACCATCAATACGATAGCGCACGATAAGAGACTCCTCCCCTGGTTCGATGTGCACGTCAGACGCGCCTTGTGAAATAGCGTGCGCGATAAGCGTATCAACAATTTTTACAATCGGAAGATCCTCGGCAAGCTCTTTAAGATCTTTTTCACTCGCAGACTCACCGTCATTTTCAGCAATAGCCTTAAGCGAGATACTCTCTTTTTGGATAATATCATCAAAATCAGCTTTGAGACTTTTTTTATACTGTGTAAGTGCGGCTTTAATTGAATCAGTATCAGTGAGACGAGGTAAAATTTTAAGACCTGTTTTTTTCTTCACGAAATCGATCGTTGGAAGATCATCCACATCAAGCATGGCAACTTCAAGATCATCCGCTGTTTTTTTGAATGCAACAATATTATTGGTACGAGCAATTGGCTCAGGAATAAGAGAAAGAACAGAAAAATCAATCTTTTCTTTACCAAGAGAGACAAAAGGAATACCGAGCACATACGCTTCAATGCGTTTTAAGTCAGCATCTTTGAGCTTTCCTTCTGAAACAAGAATGTGTCCGATATCAGACTGTTTTTCTTCAGCTGTCTTTTCAGCAGCGGCAATATCGGTCTTTGAAACAAGGCCGGATTCAATAATAAATTTTTTGAGTTGCACGATATCAATCTGCATATACTGTATATAGTTTACCACAAGGACACTTCTTAATCTCTAGTTCGCCAGACTTCCAAGAAAAAACACCCTCGCCGAAGCGAGGGTGTTTTTGAAAACTACTACTGATTTGGGATAAGCCAACCGACAGGGCTTTGTCCTCCCTGATGACCCGGACAAGTATTATTGTTTGTTCCTGAGTCTGTTGAAACATAACTGTAACTGAAGTTGTTGAGCGTTGGAAGAACGATTGAACACTTGTGCCAGTACACAGGAACAAGACCTGAGCCGACAGTGAGTTTGTTGATTTTTGTCACACCATTTTCTTGCAAGACAACACCATCAACGTTGTTATACGCTGAGAGGTGGAGACCTCCCTGCTGCACTGAACGGATATAGTTTGCGCCGTCGCCGAGGTAGAGAATACCGTTTGTACCTGGGTAGCCATCAGAGTGCACAATCGCCGCGCCATTTACATCAAGCTTCTGACTTGGATTTGTTGTACCAACGCCAACCTTGCCACCTTCAGCAAGTACGAGGTTTTTCCAACCATTGTTGAATGCACCAATACGTCCGTAGCTACCTGAGTCGTTGTAGCCCATAAACGTGTAGCCGCCACCGTCACTCATACGAGCGTAGATAGGTTCTTGTCCACCCACTGCATCAATTTTAGTACCTGGGTTAGTAGTGCCAACACCGACTTTTCCATCAGCTGTAAATGTTGCGATGTTACTTACAGAGTTGTTTGCAAATGATCCCTGACCGATGCGAAGCTGACCCTGATTGTATGGCTGATAGACCTGCATCCAATTTGAAGATCCAGTTGAGATTGTAAGACCTGCGTTTGTATACGCACTGTGAATATGAAGGCGGCTATCAGGAGCAGCTGTTCCTACACCAACCTTTGCACTGTTTGCAAAGACTGTTGAACCATAGAAAACGGCTGGACCATCTTCTTGAAAGAGAAAGTTTGTGATCGTTGCAGGAGCAGATCCACCGCCTGAAAGACTGACTGTTCCAGGGTTTCCAGCCGGAAGTGTTGGACCTGGCGGTACTGGGTCGTAACTAATAGGAGTACTTACGTTTGGAACAGCGAGTGCTTTCTGTGTATCAAAAATACCAGCAAAGAGACTGCCGAGGAATGAAAGAGGACTCGGTGCCGATGGAGCATAAATTACCTGTGAAGAATTCTGCGAACTTGATGAGTTGTTATTTGAGCTATTACTGCTTGAGCTTGCTGGATATCCCACGTGCGTAAACCCAAGAAGCTGAGCTTCACCGAAGTTTGCAAAACCTGTCACACCGAGCGCTCCACTTTTTGTTTGAGCTGCTGTGCTCACATTAATAGGAGCCGCGACATTATTGTTTGGAGGAGTACCTGTTGGGGCAACCCATGTTTGAGCAAAAGCAGTAAGCGCAAGACCGAACGAAGCGATCGCTGTCACACCTGCCGCAATAAATTGTTTTTTTGTTGTATACATTTTACTACTATTTTTTAATAAAACTGGTAATGATTGTTTATGCTGTGAGTGCTCATGTGTCAACGTTTGTGCTGAAAGATGTATAAGTCATGACTACTTCTTTATATTTCTTCCCATGGCGCATGTTTTGTCGTACATCCGCGTGGGTGTTGGGCATTGTAAATACACTGTGGACCACCAAGACTCGCAGGATCGGCACACGGATCACTACATGTATTTGGTGCAACAAGGTGGATTGTTCCTAGCATACATGATGATGCTGGTGCTCCTGTACTTGGTGTACCGTTGATAATAATAGGAATTGTAACTGGAGCAGTGATTGAGTTGCTTGATATTTCAACAGTTGCATGTGAACTTGCTGTTGAGATTGTTGCATTCTTAATCGTTACTGAAAGACCACCGCCACCACCTGCCGTTAGTGGTGTTGAAAGTGTCGCTGGGAAGAATGCATTCTTTGTATTCTCCCAAATAATTCCCATATCGACAGGCTTTTTTGAAAGACCACCAGACGGAACAACAACAACTGCATCAGGCTTGCCACTTGATGATACGACGCGACAAATCGGAGATGGGAGAATTTTTATTGTGATTGCCTGATCTGGCAGTGCTGTATTTCCATAATCCAGACAGCCGTGCATGATGTATGTTCGAGTTGTTGGCACTGCTGTAATAGCAGAGATTGAGTATGTGTGTGCCGGTGGAGTATCAGATGAATCGAGTGTTCCTGTTGTCCAATTTGCATCAAGTGCACCTGTTATTTGTCCAACACATGAATTCTGCTGAATATTTGTTGTCTCCCAAGAGAAGTTGACCGGATCACCAGCAAAGACACTCACGACCCCCGGAGATGAGACGGCGCCCGCAGGAACATTGTTTGCCTTAAATGAGAGGAATGGTGTGCTTCCTGCACCCGAAGCAACAGTCACGACAACAGAGTCGACAACTGTCATTGCGTTTGTACCGATACAGCTAATGTTGTACTGATATGTCGCGGGAGCAGATGTTGCGTTTGATGGAAGTGTGATAGCTGGATCACTTCCGCTTGCAGGAGGAACTTTTGATCCCGTCCAAGCACCAGATGCAGTACATGATGTTGAAGCAATGTTTGTACCTGTCCACGAAAGCACGACTGATCCACCGTATGGTGGAAGATTGAGCGCATCTTGTCCGTTTGCTTTGAGATCAATACTTGAAGAAGAGAGCGCGAGTGTTGCGTTTACAAACATCATCCAGCCTGCATTTACCGAACCCCATGCGTAGCCAGTGATGTTGTTTGTCGCAGAGCTTGAATTGTATGTGACACCGTAGCCACTACCAGAAAGACTGATGCAGCCGTCCCATCCTGAAGCAGTCGTGCCTACGAGAGCACGTGCCCATCCTGAGAACGCTCCGGTAGTAAAGTTAATTGTCGCAGGTGCACCTGTACCACATGAAGTTACATCACTTGGATTAAAGCTCACCCATCCAATATATGTCCCCCATGCATAACCAGAGATAGCTCCCGTCTGAGTAGAGGTATTCGGAACAACGTTCAAACCATATGAAGAAGTCGCGCAGATATTCTGACCTGTTGCTCCACCCGTTTTACAATTCAAACTAATACGGCCCATCGTTGAAGACCACATATCTCCCGTGACATTTCCTGAAGATGTCTGAGCCTGTGCATTCTTAAGAAGAAACATGCTCACACAGAGAGTCACAACGAGTGCTGTAGCAATAACGGCCCATGTTTTTTTGAAAAATGAGAGTGTATACATAGCGCTCTTTTACTGAGAAACCGATTGTAAAATGGTCATTTTTTGTTTTTCAGTGAGAGTAGGAGTACCTTTTGTAGGAGTGCTATTTTTTGCCACTTGTTCCATAACAGGCTGTGTAACTTCAGGAGGAAGAGCTGGAGATCGCTTCGAAACTGTTTCCATAATATATTCACGATACTCCTCTGGGGTCATCTTGTAGATAAACTTCTTATAGATAAACCAGCCGAGAGCAGCAATAGCCAAAATAATAACGATAGTAAAGAGCGCTTTACGCTGAGGAGCAGAAGAGGACCCTGTCGGCACTTGCGTGTTTTGATTAGGGGTATTCATACACTATATATAGTACCATCTTTCACCCTGTGTATATCTAGACCAAATATGTGGAAAAATAAGCCTATTTTGTCTAAAATCCCCCTATTCTTGACTAAAAATGGCTAAAAGAGTATAATATGGGTGTTCAATTAATAGGTATTCGTGAGTATGTCGGCTCTGTGGCCGGCTTTATTTTTTATCAAAACTTAATAAAGAGCTTATTTTATAAGCTAAAAATCATATGTTAGACCTTAAAGCACTCAATATTGCCCTCGACCAGCTCGAAACAGAGCGTCGAATCCCCCGCGCCAAGATCATTGATGCCATCGAACAGGCGCTCGCAGCAGCATACAAAAAAGACTACGGAAAGCGTGGGCAGATCGTCCGTGCGCATTTTGACCTTGAAACAGGGCGTACAAGCTTCTACCAAGTAAAGATCGTCGTTGATGCCTCAACGGTGTACTTTGCCGAAGAAGGCGAAGAAGCACCTGAACTCCCTGAGGGAGACGAGCGTGTCCGCTACAATCCAGAGCACCACATCCTTCTTGAAGATGCTCAAATCATGAAATCAAACGCAGAAGTCGGTGAAGAAATCACATTTCCACTCGAAGCAAAGGAAGATTACGGCCGTATTGCAGCTCAAACTGCAAAGCAGGTCATCATCCAGCGCATTCGCGAAGCAGAGCACGGCGCGATCCTCGAAGAATTCGGTGGTCATGAAGGAGACATCATCTCAGGTGTTATCCAGAAAATGGAACGTGGCACTGTCTTCGTAGAAATCGGACGCGTCACTGCAGTCCTCCCAAAGGAAGAACAGATTCCAAACGAATACTACCGACGTGGTGAGCGCATTCGCGCGTACCTCTATGGAGTTGAAGAAACTCCACGCGGAGTATCACTCAAAATTTCTCGCACACATCCAAAATTTGTTGTTGCGCTCTTTGCGCAAGAAGCGCCAGAAGTTGCATCAGGTACAGTTGAAATCAAATCAATCGCACGCGAAGCAGGATCACGCACAAAGATCGCGGTGTACTCTGCAGATGAGCACGTTGATCCAGTTGGATCATGTGTCGGACAGAAAGGTATTCGCGTGACGACAGTAATGTCAGAACTCGGTAATGAAAAGATCGATATCATCGAATGGCAGGATGATCCTTCAAAGTTTGTTTCTGCAGCACTTTCTCCAGCAAAGGCACTTGATGTGCAGATCAATGAAGCGGAACATACTGCGACAGTTGAAGTTGCAGAAGACCAGCTCTCACTCGCAATCGGTAAAGGCGGACAGAACGTACGTCTTGCAGCGAAACTTACCGGATGGCGCATCGACATCAAGGGCGTCGGCGGCACAACGGTATCAAGCGACGGAGAAACTGTTGAAGATGCAGGTGAAGAAGAAACAACTGAAACACCAGCAGACTCTGATACAATGGAAGCCTAAGCTTACTAGCTAAGAAATTATTCTATGGCAAACATCAACCATCAACCATCAAAGTACATGCTCAACTTGCTCCATGTACTTCCACCATTTGTCGACGAAGCAAAAGGTACAATCAACGCAATCGTTGAAGTATCAGCAGGCTCAATCAACAAATACGAAATCATTACTGAAAGTGGCCAGCTTAAACTCGATCGTGTTGGATATTCATCTCTTGCATATCCATTCACATACGGCGCGATTCCAATGACGTGGGATTACGACGGCGACCCACTCGACGTTGAAGTTGTCGATGTTACAGAACCACTTGTCGCAGGATCTCTCGTCGAACTCCGCGTTATCGGCGTTATGAAGTTTATTGACGGTGGAGAAGTAGACGACAAGATCATTGCAGTCCTCGCAGATGACAAGCGCATGGATCACATCACGCATGTCGACCAGCTCGGTGACTACTTCAAAACAGAAACAAAATATTTCTGGGAGAACATCAAAGCCCTCAAGAAGGCAGGCACAGGAGTCGTTGAGACATTCCATGGACCTGAAGAGGCGATGAAAGTCATCAAAGAGTGCGCTGAAAAATATCAGAAAGAATACGCGCCAAAAGTTCAATAAATAAAAAACCCTGCATCTGCAGGGTTTTTTATTTTTATGCACCACAAGGTTCGCCCCGAAACGTATAGAATAGTATACTTACGAGTATGGCATGGATATCTATCCATATCTATGCGTTAGTAGATTAATTTTACACAAACACATATGAAAAAATATATAGCAACAGGACTTGCCCTTGGTGCCATGATGATTACAAGTACAGCAGCACTCGCGCAAACAGAAACCGGCTTGCCGCCAATGCCAGGACAGCGCGCTCTTGATGCTCGTAAAAATGTGCTCGAAAAACGTACTGAGATGATGAAAGAGCGCGAAGACATGATGGAAAAGCGCAATGAAAACGCACAGGATCGTATGGAACAGCGCGATGAACACCGCACTGACATGATGAAGAAGTTTGATGAGAAGACACAGGAGCTTCGCACAAAATTCCAGGAAATGTATTCAAAGAAGGCACTCCGCGGTGTTGCGCAGATAGAAAATCTTGTTGCTCGTTTTGAAAGCCACCTCGCAAAGATCAAAGCAACAGGGACTGATACAAGTGCAGCAGACGCTCAGCTCGCAGTAGTACAAGCAAACATCGCAACTGCAAAAACAAAGCTTGATGCGCTTAAGGCACTCTACCCAACAACTGCAACAGAAATGACTGACGAGCAAAAGACTGCGGTTGAAGCAGCAAAGAAAGATGTTGAAGCAGCAATCAAGGCTGTCCATGAATCAATGCAGAAACTTCTTCAAATCATCAAAGGATACAAAGTGACTACACCCGCAACGACAACTGCCACAACAAGCACTTCAGCGCAATAAACATTACTAGCATAATAAATACACACGTAGTATGGACACAAACACAACACACGGGGGCAGCAAGGTAGGAATTATCATCGCAGTCATTGCTGTCGCAGCAATCGCTATCTGGCTCTTTACAAAACCAAAGACTCCAGAGGCTCCACAGGGAGCAGCGGGTACCGACGAGACAAGTATGGTACAGAGTGAGGCAACTCAGAAATTCTCAGCATCTGATGATACAAGCGCTCTTGAGGCAGACCTTAATGCTTCTATAAGCGACATGAAATAAAGCCTTCTCAAACAAGCTTCCAAGCGGCCCCGCCATGGCGGGGCCGCT
>CAYTCQ010000015.1:0-10121 GCA_964436485.1 uncultured Candidatus Saccharibacteria bacterium
AAGTGGCTTATGAACACATACACAAAAAAGCGGTTCAAGTTCGTGCTCGGTTTTGTCGCGTGCCTTCTTGTCCGCCTTATTCCATTTCGACCCCCGAATATCGAACCAGTGCTTGCCGTTCAGATGCCATTTTCAAAAGCATATGGCGCGTTCTCAGGATTTCTGTTTGCTTCGATGAGTATTGTTTTGTTTGATCTTATTGTTGGGAAAATAGGCGTGTGGACTCTTATTACCGCTCTTGCCTATGGAATTCTTGGATTCTGTGCAGCACTCTTTTTCAAACATCGAAGAAGTTCGGTTCGCAACTACGCGCTCTTTGCCGTCATGGGCACTCTGTTCTATGACGCCGTGACAGGACTCTCCATTGGACCGCTCTTTTTTGGACAGTCATTTATGAGCGCTCTCGTGGGGCAACTGCCATTTACCATGATGCACCTTCTTGGAAATGTCACATTTGCTGTGATTGTTTCTCCGGCGCTGTATACCCATGTTGTTACCAATAAAGCGCTCGAAACAACCGCTCTTCTTACAACACTAAAACAAAAATTTACATGAAAACAAAAACAGAACAATCCGAAATAACAAAAATCCAAAAGCGCGACGGTTCTATTGTTCCGTTTGATGTTGCACATATCACGCAAGCTATCTTCCGCGCGCTTAGTGTTACGAAGGAAGGAGGAGAGAAAGAAGCCGATCATGTTACTCGTGCCGTCATGCAGTCGCTCTTTGCGCTCAAAAAAGAACGCAAGGAAAAATATTCCGTTCCACACGTTGAAACAATTCAAGATGTCGTAGAGAATGAGCTCATTGCATCTGGCTATATTCAAACTGCCAAAGCCTACATTCTCTACCGCAAGGATCGTGAGCGTGCTCGAAAGGAGCGCGGAGTCGTATCCGAAAAGGTAAAAACACTTGTTGCTGAGAGTAAGAAGTATTTTCGAAATCCGCTTGCCGAATTTGTCTACTATCGTTCATACGCAAAGTGGATGCCCGAAGAAGGCAGACGCGAGACATGGATTGAGACCGTTGATCGGTATGTCAATTTCATGAAAGAAAATCTCGGCTCTGGTTTTACTGAAAAAGAATATGGCGAAGTGCGCGAGGCAATTTTGAAGCAGGAGGCCATGCCATCTATGCGTCTACTTCAGTTTGCTGGAAAGGCCGCGCGCAAACAAAATATCTGCGCGTATAATTGCTCATTTATTGCGCCTCGCAGTTTTCAAGACTTCGCTGAGATCATGTACATCTCCATGTGTGGCACAGGTGTTGGATTTTCTGTTGAAAGTGAGAACGTGCAGGCGTTGCCACAAATACAGAAGCAGACAGGAAAGAAATTGCCCGCGCATGTCATCGGTGATAGTCGAGAAGGCTGGGCAGACGCGTTCGCGCTCGGCATGAAGACATGGTACGAGGGCAATGATATCGACTTTGATTTCTCTCAGATTCGTCCCGCGGGATCACGCCTTAAAACTATGGGTGGCAAGAGTTCTGGCCCTGATCCACTCCGCTCGCTTCTTGCGTTTACGCGCGAGCGTATTATGCGCAGGCAGGGAAGACGCCTCTCAAACATCGACGCGCATGACATTATTTGCAAGATCGGTGAGTGTGTTGTTGCAGGTGGCGTGCGCAGAAGCGCGATGATTTCTCTTTCTGATCTTGATGATGAAGCGCTCCGTGACGCCAAGAAGGGACAATTTTATTTCACAGAAGGGCAGAGAATGCTCGCCAACAATTCTGCTGTCTATCTTACAAAACCCGATACGCAAACATTTCTTGACGAATGGACAGCACTCGTAAAAAGCGGATCAGGGGAGCGAGGTATTTTTAATCGCGGGGGGTTAGCGCAGACGCTCCCGTCGCGCAGACTTAAAAACTTTGCAAATGGCGCGTATCCATCGTGGGGCACCAATCCATGTGGTGAGATTATTCTGCAGTCGAAGCAGTTCTGCAATCTTTCAGAAGTTGTGGCGCGTGCGGATGATACGGAAGAGTCGCTTCTCCAAAAGACGCGCGTTGCCGCGATGCTCGGTACGTATCAGTCGGCGCTTACCTATTTTCCATATTTGTCGCGCGATTGGAAAAAACACTGCGAGGCGGAGCGTTTGCTCGGAGTTTCAATCACCGGACAATGGGACTGCCCACTTGTGCGTGATCCACAGATGCTTGAGAAGATGAAGCAGGTTGCCATCGAGACGAACAAGAAATATGCGAAGCGTCTCTCCGTTGGCGCCTCAACGTGTATTACGTGCGTAAAACCATCAGGTACAGTATCTCAGACTGTTGATTGTGCAAGCGGTATGCATCCGAGACACGCGCCATACTACATTCGTCGAATTCGTATTTCTGCTACCGATGCGCTCTTCAAAATGCTTAAAGATCAAGGCGTGCCGTATTTCCCAGAAGTAGGGCAGACACTCGAAAATGCCACGACATTTGTTCTTGAGTTTCCCGTCAAAGCGCCAGAAGGAGCTATTTGCAAAGACGATATTTCTGCGCTCAACCAACTTGAACACTGGAAGATCGTGAAGAAGCATTACACAGAACACAATCCATCCGTGACGATTTCCGTTGGTGATGACGAATGGATCGCGGTCGCAAACTGGGTCTATGAAAACTGGGATCTTGTCGGCGGACTCTCATTTTTGCCGCGCTCAAATCATGTCTATCAGCTTGCTCCATACGAAACTATCTCACAAGAGCGTTACGAAGAATTAAAGAAACATACCGAGAATCTCGATTTCTCAAAAATAGTGACATACGAAACAGTCGATGAGACAGAAGTTAAGAACGAGCTGGCATGTACTGCCGGAGTCTGCGAGATCGCCCTTTAATAGTACTAACTCAATATCCATATGCTCTACACAAAAAAAGGTGACAGTGGAACGACAAAATTGTTCTCGACCCCATCTGGCGTGCGTATTAAAAAAAGTGATCCCGTTTTTGCAGCGCTTGGCGGACTCGACGAGCTCAACTCATCGCTCGGTTTTGCTAAGGCGCTCTCACAACGCTCTGGCGACTTCCTGTATCTCAATGGGGCGCACACGAGCTATGCGCGCATCATCGAACGATTACAGAACGCGCTCTTTTCCGTGCAGGCTGAGATCGCAGGATCTGACAAGCGTCTCGTTCAGCAAGAAGTAGATTTTGCTGAGCTGGTCATTGCGGAAGTCGAAACTCTCTTGCCTCCCGTTACGTCATTTGTCGTGCCAGGGGGTAGTGAAACAGGCGCGTATCTTGATGTTGTGCGTACAACCGCGCGCCACGCCGAGCGTTCCATTGTAAAACTACTAGATACTGATCGTGTGCCAAGCGATATCGCGCTCCAATTCATCAATCGTCTTTCAAGCGTTGCGTATGCGCTCGCGCGCTTTGCCAACTATCAGGAAGGATACTCAGAACGTCGACCACTCTATCAATAATACGCTCGCTTATTTCCATGAAGAAAAAATTCGTCATCACAGCGGTGCTTCTTTGTGTCCTTTCTCTCGCCTTGTTCTTAAGCTCTTCTCTTGTTTCTGAAAAACAAAGAACACTATCTCCAACTGAGAAGCTTCTTTCTTCCGCAACAATTCATGCAGGAGAGAGCACCCTGTCTGTTCCCGCAGGCATCTCGCTTTACGATGCGCTCATGAAAGCAAACGCAGAAGGGAAGGTGCAACTAGAAGGAAAAAAGTATCCATCCCTTGGATTTTTTGTCACGCGTATTGGAGATCTGAAGGAGGGTAATGGTAAGTACCTCATGTATTTTATTAATGGTACGGAGGCCTCTGTCGGTGTTTCAGAATATGTTCTAAAAGATGGAGATACTATCCTGTGGCAGTTGAAGTAATGTATGAAAAAAATTTTCGCGGCCATCTGTTTTCTCTCACTAGTTGGTTTTGGTGCGCGTGTCTATGCGGACGATACTCCCGCTTCAATTCCGCCTGTTGTCGATGAGGTGCCACTAGCAACAGAAGAGACTCCAGCTCCACAAGAAGAAGCCCCTCCAGTCGTATCAGCGCCTGTTCCACGCGAGTCGGTCATCGTACGCGTGGGTGATCAGGTGCTCTTTAGTGGCGAGGTAGATCTTCCTGCTGCTGGCACAGCTATGATTTTCAGCAAAGATGGTGGTGCTCATCCAGTGAATGCGCGCAGTGTGTTTGCTTTGATTTCCGCACTTGATCAGACAAGTGATGCGTTTTCAATTTCATCCATACAATATTACTCATCGTTTGGAGCCCTCTACTTACAATGTATTACTCCAAATGGACAAGGAGAATTTTGTGACAACTGGCAGTACGTCGTAAATGGCGTGACTCCAGCTTCTGGCATGGAGACCCGCGTTCTTTCCGGAGGTGAGACTATTGGACTGTATTTTGGATCACCACATCGTGTCATGCTTAGTACGACAAATACGACAACGGATACGGAAGTTGTGGCTACAGCCGAAAAGTATAATTATCAAGACAATTCATGGAGCGCGCTTTCTGGCGTATCTGTCGGCGTGACGCTCCCAAACGAAGCTGATCCATACAATCCAAAAGTGCTGGCTGTAAAAGCGGTTGATGTCCATGGCACTGCGTCGTTTACCCTTACAACGCCTGCACTCTACAAGGTCGGTATTGCTGATGATTATTACTTTCCACTCTATGATCTTAGTATCTCTAGACCTATCGTGGGCGGACTTGCAACAAACACAGGACCTACTGCTAACAAAGAAACAAATACGCCCGTTTTTAGTTTAGACAAAGCGCTTGTGTATCTGCAAAGCATGCAAAAAGATGATGGCTCATTTGGTGCCGATATGTATACCGACTGGGTAGCCGTTGCATATGGCGCGCACGGTGCAGATAAAGAAAAACTTATTTCATATCTTTCTACAAAAACAAATACCAGTAATTCGCTTACTGATATCGAGCGTCGAACAATGGCACTCTTGTCACTTGGAGAAGATCCGTATGTATTTGCCGGAGTGAATTATGTAGAAAAAATTCTCTCTTCGTTTGATGGTACACAGTTTGGTGACCCCGAATTGATAAACGATGACATCTTTGCGCTTATCCCACTTACTGCTTCCGGATATTCTGCGAGTGATGAAATAATTTCAAAGACATTGCATTTCTTCTTTCCAAGCAGCAAAGCGGTGGTTCATGGCAGGGCAGTGTCGATCTCACGGCAGCCGCTGTACAGGCACTTGCGCCATATAAAGATGTCGCAGGTGTGAGCGATGCGCTCACAAAGGCTGGTGCGTATCTCCAAGATTCTCAAAAAGTCGATGGCGGATTCGGTTCCGTATATTCCACGGCATGGACGGCGCAGGCAATGCACGCGCTCGGAGAAGAATGGAAGAAAAACGGGAAAGGAGTGGAAGACTATTTCGCTCGGGTACAGGAGAGTGACGGAGCGCTCCTTCCTTCAAGTGACACAAATGAAAATCGCATCTGGGCTACAAGCTATGTCATAGTAGGAAAACCATGGAATGAGATTTTGCGCAAAGTGGCAAAGAGGGAAGTAATGAAGCCAGAAGTAAGAGTCCAAGAAGAACCGAACGTCATGGCGCCAGCCATTCAAAACACGCCGCAGATTCCAAAGATAGTAGAGCTGACGCCAGAGATTTCGGAGCCAGCACAGGCAGTTCCCGAGAATATTCTTGTAGCAAACGCGGCAGAATCGGGACAGGGTATTCCGAAGGCTGCGGTTACAGGACTCATTGGCATGGTGGTAGGTTTTGTGATCAAAAAAGTGTGGTTGCTTTTTTAAAAAAATAGTTGCATACTCTGGAAACTAGTATGAAAACTAAGGCTACAACAGCGAAAAAAATAAAGCAGCCACTTCCGCGCACCGCCTATCGTCAAAATGCCGAGACATATAAAGTGCTCGCCAATTCAAAGCGTCTTGAGATTTTAAATCTCCTGCGCGAACAGGAAATGTCTGTAGAAGAGCTTATTAAGACACTCGGTATCTCAAAGGCCAATATGTCGCAACATCTCGCGCTTCTCCGTCACGCAGAGCTGGTGACTGTACGCAGAAATGGTCTCAATGCTTACTACAACATCATTGACCCGCGTATTGTGGAGCCGTGTCGCATTCTTCATGCGCTTCATAGTTCTCTTAAACCAGCCCGCACTTAATCTCTCTTTGGGCGTGCTACACTTGTGCCATGAAATGGATACTTTTTACCGGCACGTGGCGGCTGACAAACGAAGAAGTTGAAAATGATGTACGTGCAGCTGCGCGTGATGTTCTTGCCCGTGGCGACGGTATTGTAACCGGCGGAGCAACGGGCGTAGACTACTTTGCTATGGATGAAGCTATGAAATTGTATCCAGATGCGTCGCGTCTTGTTGTTATCATTCCAACTTCGCTTGAAGAATATATACAGGACTATCGTACTAATTGGTGCCAAGAGCCGATCACACAAGAGACGATAGATGTGCTCGCAGAGTTACTTACAAAAATAAAAACAGCGCGACCCGAAGCTCTGATTGAAATGCCACATACAAATATCACACAAGAGCACTACGATCTTCGTCACGAGGAAGAAGTTTCGCTCTCAAACGAAGTCTACGCGTTTCAGGTAAACAACAGCACGGGTACGCAGGACACGATTGATCGAGCTCAGAAAAGGGGATTGTCGATCTCAATACACAAGAAATATACGATCTAATTTCTGCTAATAAGAAAAAACCGCTTCAAAGCGGTTTTTTCTTATTTTTTATGTTGCTTGTCGTTGAGCAGGAGCATTTTAGTCTCTAGCTCGTAGGTTTGACTGGAGTTAAATTGAAATAACTCACTGACACTAACTTTTAATGTCTTCGCTATTTTTTCAATCATTATGAGGGCAATATTGCGCTCGCCACGTTCCACTTGTCCGATATAGCTACGGTCGATGCCTGACTTTACAGCGAATTCAACCTGCGAGGAGAAACCTTTTTCAATACGGAGTTCTCTGACTCGCTTACCAAACTTCTTAAGAATAGGATCATTTTTTCTCACCTCTATAGGGTAGGGCTTTATTTAGTATAAGGCGACGGACTATGAGTACCAAAAAGTGTATGGTATGGTAAAGGTACTTATAGTCATCAGTATGATAAAACTACCTACACTTGCGGTTCACTACCAGTGCTATGCTCAACCTAAGGCGGTGATTCATGCACTCCGATATTTTCGGAAACTCTATCCAAACAGCTATGTTCGAATGGTATCAAACAATGGTATCGATCTAAGTCATATCGCCACATATTTCGGTTGCGACTATGTTCATAGCAATATTGCTACGAGTGTCCAAAGTACATATTGTCTCGATGGGGAAATGCTCAAAGTGTATGTAGGTCGTCTGTATCAGACTGCGCTCCGTGCGAAAGAGGATTACATTATGATCTTGTCTGAGGATATTCGCTTCTTCAAGCCTATTAAGAAGTTCGGGTATGATCTTAATGGTGGCCGAGGATACTGGAAACGACCGATCTTTCGCTTGTTTAATCGGCCATTCAATCTGATGCGGGCTGGAGGTGATGGGATTGTTTTTCGGCGTCAGTTTATTTTGGATCATTTTAGTACTGCGAGTGAAGCAATCGATATACTCGAACCGAAAATGCGCGAGCTCTTTAAGCAAAACCCAACTCCATTTCCGAGCGACGGATGTCTCAATATGCTTGTTCTTCACTATGGAGGTACTATTGGTCCATACAATGGCTATACAGATCCAACAAGATGGGACTATCCAGTATTTAAATTCTTCGGGTGGCTTAGAGTTCTGCATGGTTATACAGAAATGTATAACAAGGAGCTTACAGATTACGAGCGGTCTATTGTCCAGGGAACACACCTCTAATCCTGCACCGAAAGTGCAGGGTTTTTCGTATATAATAGGTACATGAAAAAAACAACAGGAATTCTCATTGGGCTCGCAGTTATTATTGTTGCAGGAACGCTCGCGTATACGGGTGGTTCTAAGAAGTCAGCATATCCTGCACCTACAGGAGGTATGACAGGCTCTACATCTGCAAGTAAGGAAACTACCAATCCAAACGCGCAGGGTGGCAGTACAAGCGCAACATCTTCATCTGCTTCAACATACACAATGGCAGACGTTGCAAAGCATAACAGCCAAGCAAGCTGCTGGACTACGATAAGCGGGGGAGTCTACGACGTAACATCATGGATCAATCAGCACCCAGGTGGTCCAGAAGCTATTCTCTCACTCTGTGGTGCCGATGGATCAGCTGCGTTCAATGGTCAGCACGGAGGTCAGCGTCGTCCAGAGCAGGAGCTTGCCTCATTTAAAATAGGAACACTTTCGCAATAATATCTATGTCTCATAAAGAAATCGCCCAGTCTATTCTTCGTTTTGGTTTTGTTTTTGTGTTTATATGGTTTGGTGTTACGCAGCTGGTAAGTCCTGCAAGTTGGGCAAATCTTGTTCCAACATGGATCCCATCAATGCTTTCAGTCAGCACACAGACTATTGTCTACGCAAATGGCGTGTTTGAGATCGTCTGCGCGCTCGCGCTGGTGTTTGAATTCTTTACGCCAATCGTGGCCTTTTTGCTCGGACTCCATCTTTTTGGTATTGTGATGAGCGTTGGCCTCGGTGCCATTGGAGTGCGAGACATCGGTCTTGCGCTTTCACTACTAGCTCTCGGGTTCCTTTCATGGAACAAACAAGAAGTTACTCATGGCAATTAAAGGTTTCAAACAATTTATTCTTCGTGGCAACGTCGTCGACCTTGCAGTGGGTGTGGTTATGGGAGCGGCCTTTAGTGCCGTTGTCGCTGCACTCGTCAAAGACTTGCTCACACCGCTTATTGGCGCGCTTGTGAAGGCTCCGGATTTTTCAAATCTTGCCTTCACTATTCACGGCAGTAAGTTTATGTACGGCGAGTTTCTTAATGCACTCATCTCATTTACTCTCGTATCAGTCGCTGTCTATTTCTTTGTCATTACACCGATCAACGCACTTCGCAATCGCGTGCGCAAAGAGCCACCAGCTGACCCAACGACAAAAAACTGCCCAGAATGCATGAGTGAGATTCCGCGTGAAGCAAAACGCTGCGCGTTTTGTACAAGCCAGCTTGGTTAGTATTTTGTGTGAAGGCCTCGCCACCTGCGGTGGCGAGGCCTTCTGCTATACTGAGGTGTCTTTTAATACAACATATCTATGAAGATCTTATTTACCTATCTTAAAAAATATTGGGCCCTGTGCGTACTTGTCGTCGTCTTGGCTGCCATCAACCAAGTCTTTTCACTGCTTGACCCGCTCATCTTCCGTCATGTCATCGACAACTACGCGACAAAATTTGATCAGTACACTCGCTCAGAATTTTTCTCCGGCGTAGGTCTTCTTCTGCTTGCCTCTGTTGGTGTTGCATTTGTGTCTCGTGTTGCCAAAAATTTCCAAGACTATTATCTCAACACTGTCACACAGCGCCTTGGTGCCAAGCTCTATACCGATGGCATCCGTCACGCGCTCGGACTTCCTTTTGCTGTGTTTGAAGACCAGCGTAGTGGTGAGACACTCGGCACGCTCCAGAAGGTTCGTTCTGATGCTGAAAAATATATTTCCTCAGTCATCAACGTGCTCTTTATTTCACTCATTGGATTTGTCTTTGTCACGATCTATGCCATCAGTATCTACTGGGTGATTGCCTTAGTGTTTGCAAGTATTGTGCCGATTCTTGGGGGAGCAAGCTATGTGCTCACGCGCAAGATCAAAAAAGTACAGGCCCAGATCGTCAAAGAGACGACCGCTCTTGCTGGATCGACAACAGAATCGCTTCGCAATATCGAGCTTGTAAAAAGCCTAGGTTTGGTTGACCAAGAAGTCACGCGTCTCAATACGACGACAGATGCGATCCTTGCTCTTGAGCTCAAAAAGCTTCGCTATGTGCGCAGTATCAGTTTTGTGCAGGGGACACTTATCAACGCCATGCGTACATTTGTGCTCCTCTTCCTTTTGTTCCTTGTCTTTACTCGCAAGGCAACATTTGGACAGTTTTTCTCACTCTATATCTATTCGTTCTATATCTTTGCACCGTTGCAAGAGCTAGGTAATGTCATTACCAATCAGCGCGAGCTCGAAGCGTCACTGGCAAAATTCCAAGATCTTTTGTCACGCCCAGTTGAAAAAGATCCAGAAAATC
>CAYTCQ010000015.1:10221-11400 GCA_964436485.1 uncultured Candidatus Saccharibacteria bacterium
TTTGGATTTATCCTTGGATTTTTCCTCTTTGTTCGTCTCAACAAAATCACATGGGACGCGCAGAAGGCCGTGGCTACCATCGGCAAATTTGATATCGGCAGTTTTGTTGTTCTTGTTCTCTATATTACCTATCGTATTTCGATCGAATACTTTTTGAAGAGTCACTATCACAACGATCTTATGATTTCAGGCATGTCACTCTCGACAATTTTCGGCGGAATGCTCGGCAGGCTTGTCAGTATGGTCTGGATTGTTGAACAGACGCATCGCGAAGAGATGCTCAAAGCGCAAATTACAGCTGAAACTCTATCAGCTGAGGTCCTTTCAAAATAGTACCGAGGCGGGTATACTTCGGGTATGTTCCCGTTAGAGGTTATGCGGTTACGGTTATACAACTAACAGGAGTATAATTTTTAGTGCGGAATCTTACTATCAACTAATTCATTACGGAAATGCTTGCATTTCCTATCTCTAACGGGATGTCAAACACTGCACTTCTCAACTTGTGGGCGACAGTGCTCGCAAGTATCCACTCGATGGGCGTGACCACCTTTGCTGTGGCAATTATCATTACTATTGTGCTCTACCGCATTCATCCGATCATCGGAATCCTTGGCGTGCTCATCCTCTTTGGGTTTCTTGCAGGACTCATTCACTAATCATGACCGTATTTGTTCCAAAAAATGAATCATCATACGCTCTTCTCGATTCTGGAGAGGGGATGAAGCTTGAGCGTTTTGGCTCAGTTGTTTTGGCACGCCCAGACCCTGAAGCGCTTTGGAAAAAACATCTACCCGAAGATGTATGGGTACAGGCGGATGGCACATTTGTACGCAAAGGTGCGTCAGGTACATGGAAAGCAAAAAAGACATTGGCAAAATCATGGGATTTTGATTTTGGAGGCCTCACGTTTGAGCTTCGCCCGACGTCATTCAAACACGTCGGTATTTTCCCAGAACAAAAAGAACACTGGGACTGGCTCGCGCCGAAAATAAAAAAGGGCACAAAGGTTCTCAATCTTTTTGCATACACAGGAGGCGCGACACTTTCAGCTGCCAAAGCGGGAGCGGAAGTCGTGCATGTGGATTCATCAAAAGTAGCTATCGAGTGGGCAAAGAAAAACGCAAAGCTTTGAAATCTTGCAGGTGTCCGCATCCGCTATCTTGAAGACGACGTACT
>CAYTCQ010000016.1:0-9302 GCA_964436485.1 uncultured Candidatus Saccharibacteria bacterium
AACCGTCAATTATATGTATGATTATGATACCGACGGGGCAGGGCATTTTAAGGATAAGTTTGGGATATAGATATGGAAATAATACCAATTTTAAATGAAGAGGGAGATATCATAGGAAAAGAGGAACGCAAAGTTGCTCACGAGCAAGAGCTTTTACACCCGGGTATTCGAGTTCTTGTAAAACTTTCAAATAACAAGTTTGTTTTTCAGCGTCGATCTCTGACAAAAGAAACAAATCCAGGAAAAATGACGTTTGCTGCAACTGGACATGTGAAGTTCGGGCAGTCTTTTGAGGAAGCAGCGATTGAGGAACTGAGAGAAGAAACAGGGATTCGCGCAGACATAAAGGATCTTGTATACCTTGGAGATCATAAGGATAAGCTTGAGGGCGGAACGATAGGAAAAAAACAGCATCGCGTGTGGGGCTATTTTTATGGGTACACCTATCAGGGCGATATTAGTGAGTTACAAATTGAAGAAAATGAAATAGATGGTTTTGAAGCGTACAGTATTGAAGAATTAAAAAGGATGAATCAAGAAGAGAGGAACAAATTTGTTGAATTGATCTTTGTCCCGCAAATAGTGGCAATGCTTGAAAAATATGAAAATCAAAATCAAGAAACTTAAAGAAAACGCTCAGCTTCCAAAATATGCAAAGGAAGGGGATGTCGGCATGGACATGTATGCTATGGAGACGGTCACGATACCTCCGATGGGCCATCATCGCTTTTGGCATGGCTTTGCGCTTGAGTTTCCGACAGGATATGCTGCCATCGTCAAAGATAAGTCGAGCATCTCAAAAGCAGGACTGCACACGATGGGCGGAGTTTTCGATGCTGGCTATCGAGGCGAGTACAACACACATTTGGTAAATCTCTCTGGCGAGCCTTATACCGTTGAAGAAGGCGATAAGGTGGCTCAGCTCGTCGTTTATCCCGTTGCCATTGCAGAACTCGAAGAAACTGATACATTAAGCGAGTCAGAGCGAGGCGATACAGGCTTCGGCTCGTCAGGTAAGAAATAATGATCACTCAAGATATCAAATCCAAAATCCAAAAAGCGCTCAGTGAGCTCGGCATCGAGGCCGAGACTATTACCCTTGAGCATCCGGCAGATCTCTCTCATGGCGACTATTCAACAAACGTCGCTCTCATGTACGCAAAGAAGGCAGGCAAGAATCCTCGCGCCCTTGCAGAGGAGATCGTAGCAAAGCTCGACCTTGGTATTACGACTGAGATCGCAGGTGCAGGCTTCATTAACTTCCGTCTCCCAGATACATTTTTTGCACAGCAGATACAACATATTGCCCAGCAGGGTAAAGCGTGGGGCACAAACACACTACTTTCCGGCAAAAAAGTGATGGTTGAATACACACAGCCAAATCCGTTCAAGCCATTTCATATTGGCCACCTTATGAGCAACGCCATCGGCGAGGCTACTTCACGCATTGTTGAAGCGTCTGGCGCGAAGACAGTGAGGGCAAACTATCAAGGCGATGTTGGTCCACACGTAGCAAAGGCTATCTGGGCTATACAAAAAGAAGGTAAGCCAGACGCAACACTTTCTGTCATGGATCAGGCAAACTATATCGGCGTCTGCTACGCAAAAGGATCTGACGTATACGAAAACGATCCATCTGCAAAAGAAGAGATTGATGCCATCAATAAAAAAGTCTACGAGCGCAGTGATGAAGCTGTGAACGAGCTGTATGACTGGGGCAGGAAAGTGACGCTCGATGCATTTGAGCAGATCTACGCCACACTCGGCACAAAATTCGATCACTATTTCTTTGAGAGCGACATGGCTCCGATCGGTATGCAGATCGTCAAAGACAATGTGCCTACTGTGTTTGAAGAGTCAGATGGTGCCATCGTCTTTAAAGCAGAGAAATACGATCCCAAGCTGCACACTCGCGTATTCATCAATTCAAAAGGTCTTCCAACATACGAGACAAAGGAGATCGGTCTTACTGTCACAAAATTCCAAAAAGAAAATCCAGATATTTCCATCACCACAACAGCTATCGAGCAGGGTGAGTACATGAAGGTCGTGCAGAAAGCACTTTCACTTTTGCATCCAGATTATGAATCTCGCATGAAGCACGTCACCCACGGCATGATGCGCTTTGCCTCAGGCAAGATGAGCTCACGAAAGGGGAACGTCGTCACGGGTGAATCACTTCTTCGCGATGTGCAGAGTGTTGTCTTTGAAAAGATGGCAGAGCGTGAGCTTCCAGCTGAGGACAAGCAGACTATCGCCGCGCAAGTGGGCGTAGCGGCGCTTAAGTATTCAATCCTCAAGCAGGCGCTCGGGGGTGACATTATTTACGATTTTGAAAAATCTATTTCGTTTGAAGGTGACTCAGGTCCGTATCTTCAGTACACATGCGTACGCGCACGTGCAGTGCTTGAAAAGGCAAAGCAGGCAGAGCTTGCTCCAAACGCAGCACTTCCATCAGGCTGGACGACAACAGCTCTTGAAAAATATCTCTACCGATTCCCAGAGCTTGTTGAACGCGCATACGCAGAGCTCGAACCGCATCACATCACGACATACCTGACAGAGCTTGCTTCACTCTTCAACTCTTTCTACGGACAAGGAAAGATCATCGATCCAGCAGATCCTGTATCGCCATACAAGCTCTCCCTCACGCAGGCCTTTCTTGTCACGATGACAAACGGTCTCCACCTTCTTGGTATCGAAGTGCCAGAGAAGATGTAATTTCCCTCCACAAATAAAAGCTCCTACCAAAAAGGTAGGAGCGTAAATAAAAATATAATTCGACAGGACCGGCGCGCTAAATGTATAGTAGATGTTTTATAGACGAGAATCTATGACAGACATCATGTTTCCACACTATAGTTTCCGGCTGAAGAAATGTTTTTGAATGTAGTCCGCTTCCAATAGGGAAGGGCAAAGTGTTCTTACTCACTTTATATCATATATGATATATTCCTCGCAATAGGGCTGGGGATAGCTAAAAATAAAAAGACCGGCGCTTACGGGCGCCGGTTTATAACAATGCGTATGAATACTGAATGGTTGCTCCGGTAAAGACCGGATTAAAGAGCGCTCCATCTGCCAGTAAAGACTAGCTTGTTGGCATTTTAGGTGTAAGTTTCAGGGGTGTCAAATAGAAAAACCGGCGCTTACGGGCGCCGGTATTGTTAACTCTTAAAATCAATCCATTATGAAAACTGGGTGCGACAGTCAAAACTGCCTTAGAGACACTCCACTACTCGGTTGAAACCGATTTGTCTTGATTCTATGCCTCTCTTTTTGGCCTGTCAAAGGTTATGCACTTATACCTTTTAGAGTTTAGAAAAACTTTAAGTGGGATCTGCTCTCATAAATATATGAAAGCACGACTTACTTTTAGACTATTATTTTCGGGATTTGTTTTCTTGTGCTCCTTTGTCTCAGCACATGCGGCGACATTTATAACGAGCGACATTACTCAAGATACAACATGGACACCCAACAAGGGTCCGTATGTTATCAGTGGGGAAATTGTTGTGAATCCAAATGTCACGCTTATTATAAATGCAGGCACGGTCGTCAAATTTGAAGATCCATCATCTGGACTTGTTGTTGCCGGCACGCTCAAAGCTCTCGGTACTGTAAATCAAAAGATCACTTTTACTTCATTTAGTGATGATATAGGCGGTGATACCAATGGAGATCGCAAGAACTCTACTCCGTCTGCAGGTGACTGGGATGGTATTACCCTTCTTGATTACAACCAAACAGGCGGTACAAGTCTTTCGTATGTTGATGTTAAGTATTCTGGAAACTTTCTCAGTATCATAAATGCGCCGTCATTTACACTCTCAAACTTAACCCTTACTGATGCAAGTAAGGGGATAGATATAAACCACAGTGCAGGCTCTCTTTCAGATATAAAGCTCGACAGCGTGAGTGATACTGGAGTCACTATATACAACGGAAGTGCCGTCTCGATCCAAAATTTAACTGAGACCAACATAGATGGCGACGCCCTCGACATTTTTCAGCCAGCAACATCTGTGACCGCTCAAAATATTTCCGCGGATACTATCTTAGGCGGTGGTATCAGTGTTTTTGCAAATGCTAGCCTCTCACTAAAAAATAGTACGATCAAAAACATTCAATCTGGTCCGGCCTTACAAGTCTTCGGTCACGCGTCAGTGAGTGCAGACAATCTTATGCTTGATACAGGCACTTTCGACGGTATTAATGTCTATGATCACGCAACTCTCTCGCTTTTAAATAGCACGATTAGAAATTTTGGAGGCGATGGTCTCGGAGAATTTTCTGGACCAAATACTATTACCACTCATCACTCGCTTTTTACTGGAAATCTAAGTGGCTTAAACCTCTATGCAGGTGATGGCATCTATGATATTTCGAGCAATTCGCTGAAAGACAATCTTGTCCTCGGTGCCAATACGTATGGCGGGACAAATGTACCACTTACAAACAACTGGTGGGGTGACGAGTCTGGACCGCTCCATTCAACACTTAATCCACTTGGTCTTGGAGATGCAGTATCAAATGGAATCAACTTTACTCCGTGGCTACAGAAAGATCCGTTACAGCCTTTGCCAGCGGTACTTTTTATTCCGGGATTTGAAGGTAGTCGAATTTATAATGAAATTACTCAGGCACGTTATTGGGAACCAAACAGCAATGCTGATGTTCGTAAGCTTTTCATGAACTCAAGCGGACAGAGTATTAATTCTGTCGTTGCAAAAGATGTCATTGATGAGGCGCATGTATTAGGGGTGCCGACAGTTAACATTTATAAATCATTTATTAGTGCAATGAATGCGTCTGTGGGTACGGATATTGCCGCATGGAAGCCAATTGCATACGACTGGCGATTTGCTCCGGATACGATTGTTTCTAAAGGAGTCGAGCATTCCGGTGGAACTATCTCATACACTGAGGCCCCTTCGAGCGGGCAATTGCCATACATAATTTCTGAACTTCAAAAACTTACAACTGCGCCAAACGCAGGAAAAGTGGTCATCGTCACTCACTCAAACGGAGGACTTATAGCAAAAGCGCTTGTCCAAAAACTTGAAGAGATGAAAAGAAAAGGACAGAGCAACCTTCTTGATTCAGTGGGCACTGTTGTTATGGTAGCCCCTCCTCAGATTGGAACTCCAAGCGCAGTGGCTGCATTACTTCACGGTACGGATATGAGTGTTGGTCCGTTGGGCGCTTTTTCTACAAAGCGAACATCGCGCGAATTTGGTGAAAATCTATGGGGAGCATATGCACTTCTTCCGTCACAGAAATATTTCCAGACAGTGTTTGATCCGCTGATTGATTTTGACGATTCTGCGCGCAAGCTCCCATTTGATTGGTTTAAAAAATATGGCGGTACAATCAACTCAGGTAGTGAACTAAAAAATTTCTTGCTTGCTCGTGGTGAGACAAGATTAAAGCCAGATGTTGCGGATCTAGAAACCCCGAATGTTCTCAATGAGACAATGCTGACCAAGGCTATTGATGTGCATTCGTCGCTTGATGCTTATACGTTTCCTTCTTCTATCAAATTCTACACGCTTTCTGGCTGGGGACTCAATACGATAAAGACAATCAAGTACGGTAGTAAAAAAGTATGCACAACTTCTATCATAGATGGGTGTAATCTTACCTACGTCATTGACCCTGAGATCATCACAACAATTGATGGCGACAAGACTGTTATTACCCCGAGCTCCTCTTATGGAAATGGAGAGGATTATTATTTGAATCTAAAGCTCTATAATAGAGAATCGCCGGCTCTTTTCGGCAAGACGCATAAAGATATTCTAGAAGTTTCTCCTGTTATTCAATTTGTAAAAAATATTTTGAACGGAGATTCGACGCTTCCACAGTATGTTACCAAAGATAAGCCGGCTAGTACGGACAATCTGATTGTCTCAACCCATTCACCCGTGTCTCTTGATGTGTATGACGCGCATGGTAATCACACCGGTCTTGTGCAAACTCAAAACCCTGATTTTCCAATCATAGAAGAAAATATTCCCGATAGTTCTTACTACGCACTCGGTGATAATAGTTTTGTCGTGCTGCCCAAGGATCAGGCGTACACAATAAAAATACAAGGGCTTGATGAGGGAACATTTACGTTTAAAAAACAGGAAATTAGCAACGGGGCTATTGTGAAAGAGACAGTGTTTGCCGATTTGCCTGTGCTTCCAACTCTGAAGGCAGAGGTTTTCATTACAAACACCAATACCACAACCGATATGGATATAGATCAAGATGGTGATGGTCAGACGGATAGTATTGCCCAGCCGAGTGAGGCGTTTGAACCTATCTACTATTTGCAGACAATTCGCAGTATCATCACTTCTCTTGATATGCCTAAAAAGCTTGAAAAAGATCTTCTTGCTAAGATCGATGCGATCATAAAAACACTCAACAAAGGCAAGCTTTCATTGTCTGAAAAGAAAATAAAAAGTTTGCTTGCCCGATTCCAAAAAGGCAAGAGAATTGACCATAACCTTTCTCAGGCAGAAAAGGATATAATCATAAATAATATAAAAGAATTATTAGAAGCTATAAAATAAATATGACAAATATAAAACTGAGAAATTTTTCCATCACTGTGCTTTTAGCAGTATTGCCCATTCTTTATTCTTATTTTTACAAAAATATTCTTTCTTTATGTGGATCTAGCGATAAATGTCAGGATTTTATTGCATATAATTTTAATTCCACTATGTTGGTAACCCCACTGTTTCTTGCTGTTATTTTCTTAACCCTCCTTTTCTTTTCAGTATCTATATATAAAAAATGGAGAAAGTTCGCTTTTTATGTAATCCCACTGATGCTTTTGTGGATATTTTTGACGCCAGTTGATCCAAGCTGCGACCGCATATCCATCTGTTATGACCGTAGCTTTGTTGTTTTTGTTTCAGGATTTTTATATGTAGTTTCGAGTCTTGTAGTTATTATTCGCGTAGCTTCTCTTGAAAAAAAATCTCTTGTTACCCCTAAGTAGGCTTTTCCTGTACACTAAGGCTTCATGAGGCAGGAGGAGGCGCTCGACATACTAAAGACAGGGGCGACGGTGTTTCTCACGGGAGAACCCGGAGCCGGCAAGACGCATACTATAAATGCGTATGTAGAATATCTGCGCCAGCACGAGATAGAGCCTGCCATTACTGCATCGACCGGTATTGCCGCCACACATATTGGTGGCATGACGATACATTCATGGAGTGGGATCGGTATCCGCTCGCGCCTGTCTCCATATGAGCTCGACAAGATCGCGAGCAACGAATACGTCTCGCGTCGCATTCGCAAAACAAAAGTCCTCATCATCGATGAGATCTCCATGCTTCAATCGAGCATGCTCGACATGGTGGATGCTGTGTGTAGGGAAGTGAAGCAAAATCCAGATCCGTTTGGTGGGATGCAGGTCGTCTTTGTGGGCGACTTTTTCCAGCTTCCGCCAATAGCAAAAGCAGATGTAGCTCCTGCGCAGAAGTACGATGAGGACAATCAGGATCAGCTGTTTGATAATGCTCCCGCATCTACGCACTTTGCCTACGAGTCGCACGCGTGGAAGCGAGCAAAACCGCTCGTCTGCTATCTCTCCGAACAGTATCGTCAAGACGATGAAGAATTTCTCTCCATACTCTCTGCTATTCGTCGTGGTGAAGTCTTCGACGAACATCTTGAAACAGTCGGCACGCGAACTGTCGAAGCACACGCGGCGCCGAGCGGTATCACGCGACTTTTCTCTCACAACGTGGCCGTCGATGCGGTAAACGACGCCGAGCTTGCCAAACTCTCTGGCGATGAAAAAGTGTTCATCATGCACGCAAGCGGTCGTGAGCCTGTGGTGGCATCGCTGAAAAAAGGATGTTTGTCACCTGAGACGCTCAAACTCAAAGTGGGCGCAGTGGTCATGTGTACGAAAAACAACGCGAAGGAGGGATTTGTAAACGGCACGCTTGGTGTCGTGGAGCGCTTTGAAACTTTTTCTGGCAATCCAGTCATTCGCACTCGCGATGGCAAGAGCATTGAAATACAGCCACTTGAGTGGAGTGTGGAAGAAGATGGAAAGATAAAAGGACAAATCTCGCAGATACCACTACGTCTCGCGTGGGCTATCACTGTACACAAAAGCCAAGGTATGAGTCTTGATGCTGCCGTGATGGATCTCTCGAGCGTGTTTGAGTATGGGCAAGGATATGTGGCGCTCTCTCGCGTGCGCAATCTCGATGGCTTGTATCTGCTCGGCACCAATGCGAAGGCCTTTCAAGTGCATCCAGCTATTTTGGAAAAAGACGCGTACTTTCGCACTGTGTCAGAAGAGACGGCAGCAGTGTTTGAAGAAATGCCCGAAGATGAAGTGCAGAAAATGCAGGAGAATTTTGTCATTGCTTCGGGCGGGACATTGGTGTCATCTGGCGTGCGATCCAAAATGGAAAAGCAGGATACATACACAAAGACACTCATGCTGTGGAACGAAGGAAAGAATATTGCTGAAATTGCGAAAGAAAGAAATATCACTGAGCAGACCGTGTTTGATCATATAGAAAAGCTGGTGAAAGAAGGGAAGATAGGAAAAGAAAGTGTGCAAAGACTTCTTACTCCCGAACTCCAGAAATCGCTTTTGAAAATACACAACACATTTACAGAGCTTGATACCGACAAGCTCACGCCCGTGTTTGAAAAATTGAAAGGGAAGTATTCATATACCGATCTTCGTATCGCACGGATGCTGAAATAAAAATACCCGTTCCGCTTTCGCAGAACGGGCGTTATAGAAAGTTGAGACTGCGGAACCAAAACCAACCGTGTTCTTTAACCAATTTGTTAGTACAGGTCAGTAGCCTGAGCAAAAAACGGGACGCTTTTGCCCCGAAAACTCTGGGCAGTTCACTTCAAAAACATCGCAAGGTCCATGTCCCTTGTGGGGCTTAGTTCCTCTGAAGGTACAATCTCGCTAGCTACATTACTAAAGATGTTGTCTTTGTCAAAGCTTTTTGATACTCTGTGCGTATAAGCGATGAAGGGGCTATCACCCCAGAGCTTGGGGAAGAAATCCTTTTGGAGAGTAGAGCCCTGCAATGAGCCCGAAAGGGGAATTAAGGTGGTACCACGGGAAACCCGTCCTTAAACAGTAATTTATTATTGTTTAAGGACGGGTTTTAATTATTTATGTCAGAAGAACAAAAAAAATCAGCATCAGCACAGCGTGAAGAAAAGATTCTCGAATTTTGGAAAGAGAACGATGTTTTTAACGCAACACTTTCTCGCGCCGAAAACCCAAAAGGGGAGTTTGTATTTTA
>CAYTCQ010000016.1:9402-11263 GCA_964436485.1 uncultured Candidatus Saccharibacteria bacterium
CTCTCGCTCTGGGAAAAATTTACCGACCGCATTGGCTACTGGGTGGATCAGAAAAATCCGTACGTTACATATCACAACTCATATATTGAGTCTCTTTGGAATGTATTTAAGACGGTAAATGACAAAGGTCTTGTCTACAAAGACTATCGCATCGTGCCATGGTGTCCGCGCTGTGGAACTGCGCTTTCATCACACGAGCTTGCGCAGGGATATCAGGATGACAAAGATCTTTCTGTTACAGCAAAATTTGAACTCGTCGACTATCCAAAAGCATATTTCCTTGCATGGACGACGACTCCATGGACACTTCCTGGCAACGTTGCGCTCGCAGTTGGTCCAGACATCGACTACGTTGAAGCAAAAGTAGGGGATGAGATTTTTGTACTTGCAAAGGAACGACTTTCACAACTCTCAGGTGAGTATACAATCATTGCCGAACACAAAGGTTCTGAGATGGTGGGCATGGCATACAAACCTTTGTATCCGTATCTCAAAGAGCAGCTTCCACCTGAACAGGCAGACAATCTTGCAAAAGCATTTAAAGTGTACGCTGCCGATTTTGTCACGACAGAAGATGGTACTGGTATCGTGCATACTGCTGTCATGTACGGACAAGATGACTTCGAGCTTGGCACAAAGCTTGGTCTTCCGAAGTACCATCTCGTCAATCTCGATGGCACATTTGTGCAGGGAACAGATTTCCTCTCAGGACGTTTTGTAAAAGATGAAGAGGTGGCAGTCGATATCATCAAAGACCTCGCGCACCGTGGACTCCTGTTCAAAAAAGAAAAATACGAACACTCATATCCGCACTGCTGGCGTTGTAAGACCGCGCTCATCTACTACGCGCGCGACTCGTGGTACATCCGCATGTCGGACAAAAATATCAAAGACAAGCTCATTGCTGAAAACCAGAAAATAAACTGGGAGCCAGCATATACGCGTGATGGACGATTTGGCGAGTGGCTCAAAGATCTCAAAGATTGGGCGATCTCTCGCGAGCGCTATTGGGGTACTCCGCTTCCAATCTGGCAGACTGCTGATGGGAAGATAGAAGTCGTAGGCTCTATTGAAGATATCAAAAGAAAGACAAAGAAATCTGGCAATACGTATTTTGTCATGCGACATGGGCAGGCTCAAAATAATGTAGGTGATACTTACCACACTGATGCCCGACAGATGTTTACGCTTACTGAGGAAGGAAAGAGTCAAGTTTTTACTTCCGCACAAACACTTAAAGATAAGCAGATTGATGTCATTATTGCTTCACCATACGAGCGTACAAAGGAAACAGCCCAAATTGTTTGTGAACAAATCGGATTCTCTTTTGAAAATGTCATATATGATGATCGCGTTCGGGAGTGGCAAGTAAGTACGGAGTTTGATGGGAAACCACGCTCACTGATGGCGGCGTACTACGACGAGGGCTATATAAAGGCCCCACACAAGGGTTTTTCTGATGGCGAAACATTTGCGCAAGTTGTAGTGCGGGCGGGTGAGTTTCTTAAGGATATTGAGAAACAATATCAAGGCAAAAATATTCTCATTGTCAGTCATTCTGGCTGTGCCCGCGCTCTTAAATTTGCTTGCGCAGGATCACAACTTTCTGATCTCTCAAATCGTCCTGACATAACGATTGCACCAAATAAAGCCGAGGTTTTTGAACTTTCATTTAAACCGTTTCCACCCAACACAAATTACGAGCTCGATCTTCATTGGCCTTATATAGACGACATTGAGCTTCTCTCTGAAGACGGTCAGCCAATGACGCGCGTCAAAGAGGTGATTGACGTTTGCTTTGACTCAGGCGAGATGCCGTTTGAGCAAGATCACTATCCATTTAATACAAAATAGATTTCAT
>CAYTCQ010000017.1:0-10357 GCA_964436485.1 uncultured Candidatus Saccharibacteria bacterium
CCATCCTCTGCGCGTTTGCCATATGTGCCTTCTTCAGGCGTTGTTGTGCTTGTACTTGATGTCTGCACAAGCTCGCCGTCTTCCGACGATATAAATTCGGCACTTGCGCCTGAATAGATAGTATCTGAACCTTGCTTGATAGTACGAGTAATGTACGGCACAGCAATATTCCACCCATACCCTACCTCAGAACGAGGAGAGAGATTTTGTGAATTGTACGAAAGCGTAAGACGTGGCTGAAGGCCGTTTCTTCCTGAAGGAATATCGAGCGGATAGGAGTATGTAAGCGCGCCTGTTGCCTTGTCTACCTCCGGAACGACGCGCTTTATGTCCTGTGGCTCAAGCGCAGGTGGAATACCTGAGCTCGGCCCAGTAACGACAGAAGACATAGCTTGTGGCGCCTGACTTGAATCAGCTGTTGCGTCTTGATCATTTGTAGGCGATTCGTCAGAAGGAGTTGTGGTCGTTGGGTCCGCAGGTTGAGATACATCAGTATTGTCTGTATTAAATGGTGTTTCAGGTTGAGGGGTTTGGTTTTGTGACGTGTCTGTACTCTGATCAGTTGGTGCTGGAGTTTGTACAATTTCACCTCCCAAAGAAGGACTGTCGGCTTCCTGCGCAAGCACTGAAGTAGTAGGAGAAATAAGTAATAAAAAAATCAGCATAAAAGCTGATACTTTTTGTAAAAAAATACTATTACGAAAAACGAGTGCGCTCGATGTGCTATGACGCATAGATTACTCTTCTAATGCTATTAATAAATACTACGCCATAACTTTAAACCCCTCAGGAGCAAAGTCAATATATGAGTTTAGAAATATTTTAACTTTTTTATTTAAGGCTTTATATACAGCATCTTTATGTTATTATGCCCACATGGCTCAATCAATAATCAACACAAAAAATAGCAGTGAGGCAGACGTGCATATCATTAGCGCACCATACGACCTCACGGCTTCATTTCATAAAGGCACCGCTGAAGGCCCTCGGAAGGTCGTCGCCTGTCTTGATACGCAAATAGAGTTCTTCGACCGCAGATATAAAGTCGAATCTCCTGCAAAGATCAAAGTAGCTCACACTGAGATCAAGGGACTCAAAAGTATGAGTCCTGCGCAGGCTCACAAGGCTGTCGTTGATATGTGTGACAACAGCACTGCCCCACTCACCTTCCTTCTTGGCGGTGAACACTCAATGTCATTTGGCGCGCTCAAGTCGCTCGCAAAGCGTCACAAGCCAAAAGATGTAACTATTTTCCAGATCGACGCGCACTGCGACCTCCGCAAAGACGACAGCGACTACAATGATCAGGATCCGACGGAATACGCGCACTCAGCCGTCATGCGCCGTGCTCATGAAATGGGATTCAATCTTGTGCAAGTAGGCATCCGCGCCTTTTCTAAAGACGAATACGACTATTTTACGAAGAACAAAAATATCACAACATTTCAGTGGGACGGAAGCACAGTGCCAACTGTTGCAAAAGTACTCTCAGCTATCAAGACAAAGAAGGTCTATATATCAATCGACGTTGACGGCTTTGACCCAGCATATATGCCGGCAACAGGTACGCCTGTACAAGGCGGTCTTGAGTGGTATTACGGACTCAAGCTCCTTGAAACGGTGATTGAAAAGAAACAGCTCGTTGGTGCAGATATCGTGGAAGTATCACCTGTAGAGCACGACGTACGCACAGAATACGGTGCTGCACAGATCGTCTACAATATGATCAATACGTTTTATAAAAAACGACTGGTTGGTAAGAAGAAATAAAAAAAATCCTCAAACGGGGATTTTTTTTATCGACGACTTCGATATGTTGTATTTGGATGAGAAGTAGAATACGACTTTGTTGTATATCGTCCCGTTTTAGCACTGCGGTATGAGTAAGATGTTTTTGCTTCAGCTGTATGTGTATACAAACCTGAAACAACAAAAACTAAAACCGCTAAAATAATAAGATTTTTCATAAGTACAGTATATGAACTAGCTATTAAAAATACTCTAAACTTCTCATTAAGAAAGTATTGAACTTATATAATCCAAAATTCCTTCTGGGACAATTTGAATTTTCTTTTCTAAAACGTCAGTCGCTGGAATCCAGTCAGTAAATCCTTCACTGTCTGTGTTCGGAATCCGTTCTTGGGTGAGCAAATCTGTATCAGCGAGTTCACCTGTATACACAAACACTATTTCGTGACCAGCTTCACCATTGTAAGTAAAGATATTTTCAATAACCCCGCACAATGTTGCGTTGATGAGAGTACCTCCGATCTCTTCTTTCACTTCGCGAATAGCCGCATCTTTCGATGTTTCCTGAAATTCAATACCACCTCCGAGTGGTCGGACAAAATTGGTATTCTTCACCTTATCAACCCCTTTTCGTAAAAGAAGTTTCCCATTATGTGAGATAAGAACAAGAGAAATTGGTCGCATTAGCTATATTTCTTTATGAGCTCATTTGCGGCAGCTGGATTTGCTTTAGCTTCAAGAAGCGCAGTGAGCATGAGTGGAACACAGATTGTTGCGTCAGATTCTACAACAAACATTGGAGTATCTTGTGTGAGCTTGTCCCATGTGATTTTCTCGTTTGGGGTCGCGCCTGAGTATGAGCCATATGAAGTCGTAGAGTCTGAGATCTGGCAGAAGTATGCCCATGGCTTCACGTCTTTGACTTCCATATCGTACTTGAGTGATGGCACCACGCAGATTGGGAAATCTCCGGCAATACCTCCTCCGATCTGGAAAAATCCTACGCCTGCACCTTCCGAGAGCTTCTGGTAGTCATCATAAAACTGAGCCATGTATTCAACACCAGACTTTGCAATAGAAGCACTGCACTCGCCCGCCTTTACGTGGCCTGCAAAGATATTACCGAATGTTGAGTCTTCGTACCCTGGGACGACAATCGGGAGCTTCGCTTCAGCTGCTGCGAGAAGCCAGCAGTCCTCGGTCTTTCCTTGGTGTGCAGACTTGTCGACAGACTGAATGAGGTCGTAGAAATATTCATGCCAGAATTTACGAGTACCGTCCTGTGATGCCTTGATCCATGTCGGCACGATCTGCTTTTCAACGACGCGAAATGCTTCGTCTTCTGGAATTGAAGTGTCCGTCACGCGACGCATGCGGTTTTCAAGAATCTTTGTGTCGTCTTCCTTTGTGAAGTAACGGTAGTCTGGAAAATCTTTGTAGTGATCGTGCGCGACAAGACGAAAGAGTGATTCCTCCAAGTTTGCACCTGTTGAAGAAATGCCGTGAATGAGGCCTGCGCGAATAGCTGGTGCAAGGACAATACCAAGCTGTGCTGAAGACATTGCTCCTGCAACAGCCCAAAACATTTTGCCTCCAGCCTCACTGTGACGCCAGTATGCGATAGTTGCATCTTTGAGAGCGCGTGAGTTGAAGTTCTTGTAATTCTTGAGGATAAATTCGAACGTTGGTAGGTTGTTATTCATACGCAAAAAGTATAACACTACAAGCTTACATTTCAAGTTATATATCTTGACTTAGTAAGTAAAATACTGTTTAATTTAAAAAATCATTTTCTCATCTTTTTAAATTAAAAAAATATGGATAGTGGATTAACATTCCCTTTTATTATTGAAGGCTCAAATCCTGGGCCCACAAGTGTAATTTTAGCTGGTATTCACGGTAACGAACCCTGCGGAATTATTGCTTTTGAACGAATACTTCCTAGTTTAAAAATTAACTCAGGAAAAGTTATTTTTGAAATTGGTAACCCTCTTGCTATCAACAAAAATGTACGTTTTGTTGACATAAATCTTAATCGCATGATGTTGCGAAACTCCCTACTTTCCGAGAGTATTAAAACAACCTATGAATACTTTCGTTCACGAGAAATAATGAAGTTGCTTGATAGCGCAGATGCGCTACTCGACATTCATTCCAGTCGTAACCCTAAAAGTGAGCAATTCGTAATATGTGAAAGCAATAGTATGACAATTGCTTCAGTATTACCAGTTACTACTGTATGTGTTGGTTTTGATGCATTTGAACCTGGAGCAACAGATGGGTATATGAAAGATAAAATTGGTGTTTGTATAGAATGTGGACAACATCTTGACCCTAGAGCACCCGAGCTTGCAGAAAAAGCAATACACACATTCTTGCTTGCAATGGGGCATGTTGATGGTGAAAAACCAGAAGTACAGAAACAAAAAGTTCTAAATATTTTTCATTTACACACAAATGAAAAACCATTTACTAGAACTCGACCATTCGCAGATTTCGAATCAATCACAGAAGGTACTGTTATTGGGTACGATGGGGACACGCCTATTATATCTCCAAAAGATTGTATTATCTTATTTGCACTTGATACACAAGAAACAGGTAAGGAATGTTTTCTGCTTGCAGAGAATATTAATTAATTTCATTGTTCACAATTTAAAAGTCTAATATGGGCAAAGCAAGACCTAGAGCAGGTACACCTGCTAAGAATAGAAACATCCGGTACCACAAAAAGAAATGCAGGTGTGGTCGATGTAAAAAGTACGGACACAAAATAAAATATTAACGTATTTAAAAAGGCACTCATATTGAGTGCCTTTTCTATTACCACCCAAATCGCTTACCGACATCTTCGGCACTTTCACGCTTGCGGACAACAACGATATGTCCATTTTCTGCCACGATTTTAATCGGAGATGAAAGAAGACAGTGTTGCATTGCAAGAGAATCCTGATACGCACCAGTATCGTACACGACGACATACATTGTCTCACCACTTTCAAGATCATACTCAGGGAGCGTTACAGAGCCATGCACGCCTGTGTAGATGTCATCTGAGTCACAAGTTGAACCAGCAAGCCACACTTCAGTCAGGTCTTTGTCGTTCTTAATATTTACAGGAGAAATAGACCACTTTTGTTTGATAGCCCATGTGTCAGGAAGATCGTTCATGAATGATCCATCTACAACGTACCACTTCTTAGCATCAGCACGCTTTCCATTGATCTTACGGTCGTTGACCTTCTTTGTATCAATCACCTTGTACACAGTGATCTGCGCTGGGGCGACAATATAGCGACCCCATTCACACACAAGGTTTGGATGTGGCTGTCCGCGCTTTTCTGCCTCACTCTTAAGAAGCTCAAAAATCTTTTCCATGAGCTTGTCGACTGGATAGCTCTTTGAGCGCTCATACGGGATCGGCATACCGCCGCCAATATCGAGCGTATCGAGTGAAGGATTTTTTTCTTTGAGTTTGAAATAGACATCCAGCGCGTATTTGATCGGGCCGAGCACGTCACTGAGCGTCTCAATCTGTGAGCCAATGTGATAGTGCAAGATTTTGAGATTCTTAAACGTGCCGAGCGCAAGGAGATCTTTTGCCGCAAAACCAAAGCGATCTACCGGCTTGTTCCAAATCGAATTTGCCTTCACTGGCATATCAAGACGAATACCGACTGTATAGCGAGAGTGTTGAAGAAGTTTGAGCTCGCTTGGTCCTTCGATGATTGGGAAAATTTTCGTGCCTTTATGCTGAAGCTCGTCGATGAGATTCATGTACTGGTCAGTCTTTGGCCCATTGCAAAGAATACGGATGTTTGGATTGAAACTCTCCTGCTCGAGCATTTTCTTGATGAGATATAAGTCATTGTGGCTTGATGTCTCAAGATGCGCTCCTTCACCCACAACAGCCATAACAACCTCCTTGTTCTGGTTGACCTTCATTGGATAGTGGTACAAAAACTTACCCTTATAGCCCACTTTCTTTGAAAGCGCGAGTGTTGTGTCGAGCAAGTCTTCAAGGCGCTCTTCTACGACAAACGGCATGAGGATCTCAAGCGGAGTCCCCATTTTTTCTGCGAGATAGCGCACGTTGTAGACATTGTGACCTTCTTTGATGATAAGGTCTCCGTCTTTGTTGAAATCAAAATACTGCGTGTTGAACTCTTTCGAGCCAATCTTCCAAAGTTTTTTTGATGAGCTTGGTTTCATTTTTATATTTGGGACAAGGTCGCGCGAGCGAATATACACCTATTTCTAATGCGCAAATAATACCATCTGTGTCTGAAATGTAAATACTTTTGGGCCTTATATTACAAAGTGGGCCTCCCGCGTGCGGGAGGCCCACCAGCCTAGTTTCCTTCTTCTTTGAGCTTCTCTGCGGCCTCCTTGGCCTTCTTAGAGAGCTTTGTCGGGATCTTTACTGTCACTTTGATCATGAGGTCTCCCCGTTTTGCCGATCGGCCCATCGGCACGCCTTTTTCTCGGACGCGCAAGATTGTGCCTGAGGCGATACCTTCGGGGATTTTTACTGTCACCGGCCCATCGAGGGTCTCAATGACGCGCTCAGAGCCGAGCAGTGCTTCTGAGAGCTTTACTTCGATATCTGTGAGGAGGTTTGCATGATCACGGCGGAAATGCGGATGTGACGTGACATTGATCTTCACATACAAGTCACCTGCCGTTCCTTTGCGAATGGCTTCACCCATTCCAGTAAGACGGATCATCTCTCCACTTTCAATACCGGCTGGTACTTTGACTTCCACCTCTTCTTCCTTGCGGCGTACTCCTGCACCCTTACATGATGAGCAGAGTTCGCTTGGCACTGTACCGCTTCCAAGACACACATCGCAGGCGCGTGTGGTTGTAAATGTGCCCATGAGTGAGCGTCGTGTCTCGCGAATCTGACCTTTACCATTACACTGACTACACGTGACCTGCTTTGCGCCTTCTTTTGCTCCACTTCCATGACATGTGTCACAGGCAGATACTTTTGTAATCAAAATACGGCGAGTCGTGCCAAAAATACTTTCGGCAAATGGGATCGTGATCTCTGTTGAGATATCGCGACCGCGACGAGCTTGCTGTCCGCCTCGCGCGCCACCGCCGAAAAAGTCAGAGAAAATATCTCCAAGATCGCCCATGTCAAAACCTTGCCCATTTTGAAATCCTGAGAAATCAAAACCACCAAAACCTGACGGGTCAAAACCGGCGCCACCATTAAAGTTTGATCCAAACTGGTCGTACTGCGCGCGCTTCTGGTCGTCAGAGAGTGTCTGATACGCCTCGTTTACTTCTTTAAACTTAGTGTCATCACCTTTGTTCTTATCGGGATGGTACTGGTGCGCAAGCTTGCGAAAGGCTTTCTTTATGTCTTCTTTTGAGGCGTTTTTTTCAACGCCAAGAATATTGTAATAATCTTTATTACTCATACGGCAGTCATAGTACTATGAACGACTTTTTGGAGCAAGAAATTATTTGACAACAGGACTAGCGTGAGTTTAAATCAGTAAAAACTGATTATATGTATAAGCACGGCAATTATCTTCTTGCCCTTATCGTTAGTCAGGGCATTAAGCAATCTAAGCAATCTAAGCAAACTATTCTTTATCCGGAGAAAAAAGAAATACCAATAATATCTCTACCTCGCACACCATATGGGGCTGACAAAAATAAAGGAATGGTTATGATACGTCGTCTACTACAATTTTAGATGGCGTATTTTTATTTTAGAACTTCCTGAAGAAGTTTTGAAGCAAGACTCGGGTTTGCACTACCCTTTGATTCTTTCATCACTTGACCCACGAGGAATTGTAGAAGTGCGGTCTTTCCAGCCTTGTAGTCCTCAACTACTTTTGGATTTGCTGCCACTACCTTCATGACGATTTCTTTTATCGCACCTTCATCATTTTTCTGAAGGAGGTCCTTTTCTTGTGCAATAGTAAGCGGAGAGCGGTCATCTATTACAAGCACTGCGAGAATATCTTTTGCACCACGAGATGAGAGTGACCCCTCCGATACGAGCTTTATGAGCTCGGCAAAGTTTTGAGCGCTCGGCATTTTTGCCTCAGGATTATTTTTTTGAATACCAAGAAAATCAGAAATGAGGTAGTTTGAAGCTGTCTGCACCTTACTCTTTTCTACAAGAATTTGCGCAATTGATTCAAACCACATACCAAGCGCGGGATCGTTTACATACGCCTCAATATCTTCAGCCTTAATGCCGTACTCGCTTGCGTATCGAGCTCGCTTTGCAGTTGGAAGCTCTGGAAGTGACGCGCGGAGCGCATTGATATCAAAGAGTTGTGAGAGCATATATTTTGGAATATCTGGATCTGGGAAATAGCGGTAGTCTTGCGCGTTTTCTTTTGTACGCTGTGAAAACGTAGTCTGCTTTACTTCATCCCAACCACGAGTCTCTTGTACGATCTCCGCACCACGTCCCGCCTCGATGAGATCTTTCATGCGGTTGAGCTCGACGATAATCGCGCGTTCAACACTCTTAAATGAGTTAAGGTTTTTAACTTCAACTTTTGTACCGAAGACATCTTTGTCTTTTGAAATAGAGATGTTTGCTTCAACGCGCATTTCGCCTTTTTCCATGTTGGCTTCTGCAACATCGAGCGACTGAAGCAAGAGTTGATATTCTTTTCCGAATGCTCCACCAGCCTTCCCTGCTTCTTCAATAGATGCAAATGTGTGTGGCTCAGTCACAAGCTCTGAAAGTGGCACGCCCGCGCGATTGAAATCGACAAGCGAATAATCACCGCGATCATGCTTGCTTGTACCGGTGTCTTCTTCAAGGTGCACGCGGGTGACCTTCATGCCGGCAATCTCTCCACCAGATACGATCGGATATTTGTATTGTGAGATTTGATATCCTTTTGGAATATCTGGGTAGAAATAGTTTTTGCGATCAAATTCAGTAAAGTCAGCAATGTTTCCACCGATCGCAAGACCAATTTTGACGACAGACTCAATCGCTTTTTTGTTTGGCACAGGAATAGCCCCCGGATGCGCCATACAAACGGGGCAAATATTTACGTTCGGACGCTTTTCGTCCGGATCGTTTTTGCACCCGCAGAACATTTTTGATTGTGTTTTTAGCTCGGCGTGTATTTCAAGACCGATAGTTGAATAGTAGGTAGTTTCCATGTGAATTTAACGCAAATACTTACGCACATTAGCCTGATGCTCCGCATATGTTTTTGCATAATGGATACTACCATGACTGTCGTGGAGATAATAGAGGTAGTCAGTTTTTGCAGGATAGAGCGCGGCCCTCAGAGCATCGAGGCCTGCGTTTGCAATCGGTTTTGGTGGGAGGCCAGCGTAAAGATATGTGTTGTAGGGCGAATCGATACTAAAATACTTTTTTTGAAGCATGGCTTCGGGGATACTGTTTGCATACGCGACAGTGGCATCTACTTGCAGACGCATGCCGAGGCGCAAGCGGTTGTACAAAATTCCTGCGATCAGCGCCCTGTCATCAGATCCATGTGCTTCACGCTCAATGAGTGATGCCATAGTGAGTACGTCATCGATCGAGCGACCACTAAGTGCATCAGGAGTAAAGAGTCCTTTTGTTTTGTACTCAAACATCGTCTGCATTTTTTCGATCACTCCATCAACTGTTTCGTTTGGATAGACAAAATATGTTTCTGGAAAAAGATATCCTTCCAGTGGTGTGGCTTTTTCTGTAAATTCACTACGCGCAACATGGGGCAATTTCTGCGAAAGAATGCCTGCGATCTCCCGAACATTCTGCCCTTCTGGAATTGTAATTTTGATCTGGCGAATGTTGTGATTGCCATTTGCGATCTGCCATGCCACATGGACGACAGATTGAGGCTCATCAAATACATAATCACCGACAGAAAGTGAGTGCTCTACACCGAAAAATGTGGCGAGTGTCACAAACGCAAACGGCGACTTAATATATCCATCTTCCGCAAGCTTCTTGCCAAGTTTTGTGAGCGACTCACCATTTTCAACAGTAATGCTCCCGCCTGCAGGAAAGCCGGCTGGTGCTGTAAGCATATTAGAAATCAAAAGGACAAAAATAGTAGCCCCAATGATGATAATCTTTGTCTTTTTTGAAAAACCAAAAGAGCGAGACATGGGTCCCGCATCTTGTGGCTTGTTTTCTGGATTCTCTGTAGGAATAAGTTCTTCCATATGAGGCTAGAATGGCAAATTTGATGGTGGTTTTGCAACCTTTGATTCCACACGCTGGAATGATGGCGCCTGTGATACCTGACCTGGGAAATGGAAAATCGTAGCGAGCTCGTCGGTTGTAAGAATACTAACTTTTGGTTTTTTGTTTGGGAAGAAGAAACTAATCGGTTTTGGATAATTGAACGAGTACCACAATGGAGGATGGTAGAACACACGCAAACGGTACCAGTTGAGCATACGGTTTTTAAGTTTCCAGAGTCCAATTCCTGTTGGATCGGCCCACGGGTTGTCGAATTGCGTACCGTTGATACGAATAAGGCTATTGAGTTCTGGATTGTTGAATTGACGATAGATCAAACGCACTGAGCGACGGAGTCCGTCAAACTCATCTTGGGTGATGGACGCAAGGATGGCGCCTGGGGTGGGCACG
>CAYTCQ010000018.1:0-3388 GCA_964436485.1 uncultured Candidatus Saccharibacteria bacterium
TGAGGACGTGCTGGAGAAACTGTGAGCTTGCGGCCCATGAAGTCAGTGTCATTCAATGTTTCTACTGCCTTATCAGCATCTGCATCGTTTTCCATTTCAACGAAGCCGAAACCTTTTGAACGATTTGTCATCTTATCCATGATAATAGTTGCCGAAACAACTGGACCGAGAGTCTCAAAGTGTGCCTTGAGATCTCCATCTGTTGATGAGTAAGGGATACCACCAACGTAGAGCTTTTTTGCCATACTTAATTACTTGTGCGCATAGCGGCGCACTCGCAAAACTTGTAAATGAGGACCATCGAGGCCCTCCGTAGTATGTTCACAGCGTCTTTTGCAAATCCTTGCACAGGACAACGAGATACGAAACTACTCCCAATAGGATACCATAGATACAAGAAATTGGCAATAAAAGAGCCCAAAAGTGGTGAAATATACCTCGTTACTATGCTTGACATATATGTATAAATATGTATAATATGCATCGATATTTCATTTTTTCACAATTAAATTTGATTACTTATGTACATCGTTACAGAAGAAAACAAACAGAAGTGCTTGAAGCTGTGGGAGGTCCTTAAAAAAATGATAGGCAACCTTACATCAAAAGCGACTGTCAATTTAGTGTATCCACAAGGTAGATATCCCGAGTTGGTAATACAGAGCAATTCAGACAAAGAGTATCGCAAAATCTTTGATTTACTTAGAAACCAACTAAAAGAGCTCCCGTTGAACATTCATGACACGCACAAAGCAAACGGTAGGTTACAGTTGGGATTAAAAGATGACAAAGTTCATGATTTCCTCTCTACGTACAAACCAGAGGAAACGATCGCACCTGCATCACCTGCACCCGCGTCGGCAACCACTTCTGTGGTTTTAGGTTTCCAATCACTTGTAAACCTAATTACAAAATGTGGGGGTCGGAGACCAAAACACTTTCTAAGTATCGACTACAATGAAAAGAAAGGGATTGCCACGGTGTATCATCAAACGGGACAATCGACGCAGCCAATTATTGACTTCGCAACAACCCTTGGGCTACGGCCGGACTTTGGTAGAACAGAGTACGCCATCAAAATCGTAGTAGACGAAAAAGTCGACTACAACACATTCTACACTGAGGGCTTGGAACAATATTTTCCTCCCGAAGTAGCTCCTACTTCTGTTGCAAGCGCGCCTACAGCTACTGGAAATGCTGACGCCGTAGTAGATTCTCTTGGCACCCTCTTCAAGCAACTAAATGCTAAACAAAAACAGTTGTTTCAGCAGCTATATCTACCCGATACAGTGATAGATATAAAAGAACTCACCCTAAAAATACGCGGTGAGGAGCGTGAGCGTTTTACTAAGCTCATAGGTAATCATCTCAAAAATGGATACGTGCTTATAAACACAAATAAGCCAATTGAATTTCAAAAGAAAAAAGGTGGCTTACACATTGTTACAGCAGACCTAGCCGAAATTCTGAATTAAAAGTATCCGCAACAATCAAGTAAAAAAGGGATGATGAGTATCATCCCTTTTTATTTATTATTCCTATACATATTATTTCCGTGCTACAAACCATCGCCATCTGCCAAACTGGTCTTTATAAAATTCTTTGTGACTAAATATTGTGTTTTGTAGCATCATTTCAAGCATCTCTTTTTGTGAGTCATCAAATTCGAGATAGAGTACTCCTCCTTCATTCAATCGTGTCTGCGCGCCTTCGAGGGTCTTTTGAATATGAAAAAGTCCATCTTGTGGTGAAAAAAGTGCTGTGTGTGGTTCATGCTCAAGCACCGAAGTATCAACATCTTTTTTGTCAGCAATATATGGCGGGTTTGCAAAGATCATGTCATACACATTCCCTTCTGGTAGGCCTGCAAATACATCCGACTTGTAGACGTGGTATCTACTCTCATCAATCTGATTTAATTTTGTATTTATCTGTATTTGCTCGATTGCACTGTCTTCGATATCAACAAAATCCATCGTCACCTGTGGCAATTTTGAAAGCACGGCCACGCCAATGCAACCACTACCCGAAAACACATCGAGACATGTAAGGGACATATCTTTTGGAAGCTCAGCTATCGCCTTCTCGACCCAGTATTCAGTCTCTACGCGTGGAATGAGTGTGCGCTGTGATAGATCAATCGTACATCCGAGAAACTTTGAAAACCCGATAACATAGGCCACCGGCTCACCTGCTTCAAGCCTCTTGAGATCTGCGTGATACTCAGCAGACTCTACGCCATTATATTTTTCTTGGAGAAGCCACTCGGCTTCTTTATTCGTCATCAGAGTTACCCATTTCCCCACTTTCAAGCGCTGCAATAATCTTATCGAGTTTACCTGCCATAATAGTCGGGATGTTTGACCATGACTGCTTGATACGGTGGTCTGTCACGCGATCTTGTGGATAGTTGTAGGTGCGGATCTTTTCACTGCGATCTGCAGTGCCCACCTGATTTTTACGCTCGGCAGAATACTTCTTTGCTTCCTCTTCTTCTTTGAGCATTTGGATCTTTGCAGTAAGAATTTCAAGAGCGCGTTCGCGGTTTGCAAGCTGACTGCGCTCACTTGTGGCGCGCACATCAAGACCTGTCGGCTTGTGAATGAGGCGCACAGCTGTCTCCACTTTGTTGACGTTCTGTCCGCCCTTTCCGCCACCACGAGAATATTCCATCTCAAGATCTGATGGGTCAATGACAAACTTCACTTTCTTGCGGATCGGCATGATAGCTACCGTGATAGTTGAGGTATGAATGCGCCCGTTCTTTTCTGTGTCTGGAATGCGTTGTACGCGGTGTGTACCTGTTTCAAAACGAAGCTTGCGATAGACATCTTTACCGCGGATTTCAAATGACGCGTCTTTGTAGCCACCGACATCACTTGGTGAGGCATCGATCTTTTTCACTGCCCATCCTTGTGCTTCAGCATAGGCAATATATGCACCGGCAAGCTCAGCAGCAAAGAGACTGGCTTCATCACCACCTGCACCCGCGCGAAGTTCAAGTACGATCTCGTTTGGGAATTCGTCCTCAGCTTTTTCTGATTCTTCGATAGCTGTGATCTGCTCTTCAATACCATGCTTCTGCGTCTCGATAAGTTCGAGCTCTTTGACGGCCATATCATGGAGCGAGCTATCTCCTGCAAGAAGCTCGCGCACCTCTTCTTCGGCACGCAAAAGCTTCTCATACTCGGCTGCGAGATATTGAGTCTTGTGGTCTTTTTTGAGTTCTGGGAGGCGATCAATGAGAGACATAATCAAAGTATAAAGTTAAAAGTGAAAAGTCGAAAGCATACGAGAAAGCACAAAATCGCCGTACGGCGATTTTGTGCTTTCTAAGTGAGTTATTTCTTAACAGCTTTTGCAGCTTCGCGGCGCTTGTTGAAGCGAT
>CAYTCQ010000018.1:3398-9852 GCA_964436485.1 uncultured Candidatus Saccharibacteria bacterium
TGAGACGTCCTGCAGTGTCGAGGATGTTTTCCTTACCAGTGTAGAACGGGTGGCAGCGACTGCAGATTTCAACATTAAGTTCTTGCTTTGTTGAGCCAACAGCATACTCGGCACCGCATACGCAGGTAGCCTTGGCTGCTGGATGATATGTAGGATGAAGATCTTTTTGCATAACGGGCTTATAATAGCACGCCTGTCAACATTTAGCAAATTTGCCTCTGGAGCGCCTTATCGCCTTGAGATACCGTATTGAACCAAGTAGTCAATATCGGCCTGTATACCAACTTTCAAACTCTGCACGCTTCGTCCATATGAGCAGGTTGAGCCACCACTTCCATAGTATTTACATGAGGCGCGGAGTTGCGCGCTCGCACTTGTACCTACACCACCGAGATCAGTAAGGTACATAGACGCTGCCATAAAGGCATCTTCCGCGCTCCATGGGTTTGGATAATGACCGAGGGCAGACTGTAGGCGTGCCTCAAAGAGCTTCCATGTTGATGGGATAAATTGTGCTGGACCCATCGCGCCACCATAGCCAGCGACACCTGCGATCGGACACGAAACCACTGTCTTAAAGGCATTCATGCCGAGCTTGTTTGTAATATCCAAAAACGGTTGCACGTCACGAGAAAGCTTCATCCCGTTTGAGAACACTTTACCGGTATTCACGCCGATACTTGCACCAGTACTTGCGTCTTGTAGATAGCACTTACCGACGTTTGCACCGAGATTTGATTCTTGTGTAAGCTCGGCAAGCAAGAATGCAGGATCAATACCCGTTGTGCGTTGTGCTTCTTGTGCGTACGCAAGCGCTTGGTCAAAGCGAATAGCCTGCGCACCACCGGCAAGCTGAAAGAGTCGAGCCTTAATCTCACCTACTTTTTTCTGCTGTTCAGCAATTACTTTTTGATATTCTTTTTCTTTATTCTTGCTTATTGAAAGCAGTGTCTTCTGCGTGGCCTGATCTTGCTCAATAGTCTTCTGCACTTGAAGAAGCGCCTGCTTTTCGTCGATAGCCTGATTTTGCGCTTTCTCAAGCTCAGCTTTTTTGACTTCAGTCACACCCTTGATCTGCTTAATAGCCTCAACAGACGCGCGCACATCAGCCTTGAGCTTATCAAAGCGACTCACATCTGAGTAAAACGTTGAAAGTGTTTTTGAAGAGAGCAAAAAGCTCGTAAGTGTCGTGCGGTCCATCTCATCTGTTTTACGCAAGAGCTGACCAATAGACTGCTTTTGCTTTTCGATCTTTTCTGAAAGAGATTCGATAACGACTTTCTTCTCACCGATAGAGGCGGTGAGCTGAGTGATCTTAAGATTCTTGCTTTTGATCTCTAGTTTCTTCTGATTGATCTTTGTTGTGAGTACGGCAATATCACCAGCAAGAGTACCAGAATAATTTTGCTGGTTTGCAAGCTCTTTTTGTTTCTGAGCCATTTGTGCCTCAAGATCACGGAGTTGGGCTTCAAGAGCCGCGCGCTCACTTTGAGTTAACGAAATTTCAGAAGATTGAGCAAAGACAATGAGAGAATCCAGAGGTGCAACAATGAGGGTAAGTATCAGAAAAGCAGGAAGTATCAAAATAAAAAGACCCTTTTTCATAGGTCCTTCTATTGTACCACAAGGGCACTTCTTATTCTCTAACTCGCTGCGCTCCTAAGAGAATAAAGTCGTAGCATATTGGTTTTTGAGACTATTTAGCTTCTTCAGCTCCTTCCTCTTCCTTCTTACCCTTCTTAGCTACTTCAATGCTTTCGAAGTCGATAGCTGTGACAGCTTCCTTTTCTTCCTTGATAGCTGAGATGTTTGCAACGATATCTGTTTCCTTTGCGAGAGCTGTGACACCTGCAGGAAGGGTGACATCTTTGACGAGTATGTGACTACCGAGTTCTGTAAGTGAGCCAAGATCAACAACAACTGAGTGTGGGATATCCTTTGAAAGACCCTTGATGTGCATTTCATGCATGACTTTAACGAGTACGCCAAGGCCGTTCTTTTCTGCTGGCGCAACACCAGTAAATTCGATTGGCACAGTCACTTCAATAGGCTTTGTAACGTCGATCGCGAGGAAGTCTACATGTTCAGGTACGCCTGTAACAGGGTTGTTTGAGACCTCGTGTACGAGTACTGTTGCCTTTCCATCTGGAAGTTCGAGCACGAGCGTGCCTGACTCACCTGCCTCCTTGAGGACCTGCTTGAAGTCCTTGAGTGGAACAGAGATAGAAACTGTTGTGCGGCCTGCGCCATAGACCACAGCAGGAACACTGCCGGCTGCGCGGATATTTGTAAGTTTTTCGTCAGCCGTTCGGGCTGCTGCTTTAAGTGTGATAACCATGCCGCCGATTATACATGAAATTGGGTTTTAGTCAAAAATAGTATTCTGCTATTACGCTGTTTATTGACCAAGTCTGTTTTTTAATGTATAAATTGCAAAATCTTTAAAAACAACTACTTATGGAAGATAGACTATATTTTCACAGTACTCGAATCACAAACGGGATTAAAGTACACTTAAAAGACTACGGAGTACCCTTTGTACTCGTACATCTTATCGTTCCTTTAGGGAGCGCTCATAACAACGGCACAACTATACCTTTTGGATCTGTTCATTTTCTTGAACATTTAGTTTGTGGACAATCAATGCTCTTTCCTAAGCATAATGAATTTGCCGAAAAAATTGCAAAACTTGGCGGATATTTTAATGCTTACACAGACGCTAATACTACCCATTACATCTTAGAAATACGAAATCAATTTTTTGAGGAACTATTTCCGTTATTTGTTTCTCATGTTTTAAGTCCATTAATTACAGAAGAACAAATCTTAAAAGAACGAGGAATTATTCTCAATGAAATTAATCAAGAAAGTATGTATTTCCCAGCACGTAATAAGTATGGACACTATTTCAGAACTGAATGGAAAAATGACGTAGTGTTACCTCTTAGAAATACTCTTGGTAGCAAGGAAGATTTGGAACTACTAATGCCTGACTCACTTATGGAATTACATAAGCGATACTACTCTAAAGACATGACTGTTATTGTAGGTGGTGATTTTAATCATGATGTTGTATACGCAACACTAGAAAAAATTTCTACTCAAAATTTCCCTGAATTAAAGAAAACATTTAGTCCTATTTCGTGGAAAAACAAAGACTACCATACGGTAGCTTGTAATGAGAGTAACGAATATATCTATCATCTAGGTGGCATTATCCCCTCAACATCAGTAGAAGACCTCCCAGGGTTACGCTTGTTAGGTAGACTACTTACAGACTCTAACCAAGGTATTTTATACAAATGGCTACGGAAAGAATTGGGGTGGTCATATTCAATACACTTTGATGTTGGTTATGAAAAGTTATCATCTGTATTTGATTGGACTCTTGAACTTTCATGTAATGGAATACATGAGGTGGAAAGTATTCGAGCTAATCTTCGTCAAAAAATTGAATCCCTATTTACTGAAGAAACCTATATACAGGAATTTGTAGAAACAATGCTACATCAGCGATGTTTTGATTTTCAAACTATTGGTTCAGTAATAGGCCATGCAATTAATTCACTAAAATACTGGGGTATTATCTTCACGGAGGAAGAAGTTACAAAAAAACTTCATCAATACACAACGGTAGATGCATTAAAGAACATGTATGCAAAATATTTTGCGGATGATTTTGTTGGAGAATTTCTAGCAATACCAGAGACAATAAAAGCATAGAGACAAAAGGCAACTTATCTAAGTTGCCTTTTTAATGCGCCAAGTACTTCCCTATGTCGGCTTTGGTGAGTCCAACTTTTTTCCCAGGGTTGAAAATGTTTTGCGGATCAAAGATTTTTTTTACTTCGGCAAAAAGTGCCGTCATTTCAGGGCCGAACATATCCGCAAGGTATGGCGTACGAATAATACCGTCGTTGTGCTCTGCTGTAATAGATCCACCGAGCTTGATGACAAGCGAATACACTTCTTCCGACACATCAAGGATCATCTGGTTCGAAAGACGCGCGTCAGTGTCGATGAGTGGAATAATATGGAAATTTCCATTACCCGCATGACCGTGAATATTGTATGAAAGCTTGTGCTTCTCAAGAATCGCTCGAATTGCAGGAATAAATTCTGGAAGATGCTGTGGTGGCACGATCACATCATCAATAAAAGGTGCTGTGCGCTTACCATGAAAATGCTCGCGCAAAAGCGCAAAGCTATCTCTACGAATAGTCCAATACTTTTCTGCCCCTGCTTTATCTTTTACAAGACGTGTATGTACTTCTTTGTATGGAGCTAGATTGTTTTTCAAAAGCCCGAGACGCGCCATCACTTCATCTTGATGATCACCCGCGCATTCAACAAGAAGCACGAGCTTCGGCATACCACCAATCATCATTTTAAATTCAGGAATAAATTGAATACCAAGTTTGAGCGCGCCCCAGAAGCCTAGCTTTTTTATAAAGCCCGCCCAAAAACGGACAGCAAGCATGATCGTCTTGTCGTCGTATGCTTCGACTGTCTCTGGCTCTACTTTTGTTGCCTCACCTACGATCTGGGCGAGATTTTTGAGATCTGAAAGAAAAAGTACAAGAAGCGCCGAATGTTTTTTAACATTCACAAGTCGCATCTCAGCGCTCGTCACAATACCAAGCGTGCCCTGCGCGCCTACGACGAGCTGTGAGAGATCGATCATCTCAGTCCCCGTCTTTTCGTCTTTGCGTGAGACATTCCACAGATTGTATCCGGCAGAATTTTTAGATACATGTGGGCGCTTTTGTTCAATAAGCGCGCGATTGACATCGATGAGCGCCAAAATCTTTTTGTACACGCCACCAACAAAATCCGGACGAGATGCACGGTGCTCTGCTTGCGCGCGTGGCACCTCAGAAAGAAGTTCGCGTGAACCATCAGCAAACACAAATTCGACATTTTTTACATAGTCCTGTGTCTTTCCATATTTGAGTGAGAGCTCACCACCAGAGTTGTTGCCGATCATACCACCAAGTGCGTTGATACTCTTTGATGCGGTAAAACATGGAAGAAGCAAATCCTGCGCAAGTGTCGCTTTTTCAAAATCGCGATAGTACACTCCCGGCCCCACAACAGCACTTCCAGAAATTGTCACGGGTGTCGCGCCATAAAAATGCGGAAGCATTGAATATGGAGATACTTTTTTTACCACAGGCGCAGTATTGAGATAGCGCATACAATCGAGACTAATAGAGCTCGTGAGAGATCCACCTGCCATACACGTACCAGCAGATCGTGGGGTGATTGAAATAGCTGGATCTGTTGCCTTTTGCTCAGCAATAAACTTCACGAGCGCCGACACGTCATCGGCATCTTTTGGGTAGACCACGACTTCAGGCTTTACCTCGAAAAGACTCGCATCATGACTGTGCGATGTAAGCGTTTCTTGTGAGTCATCAACATCCCCTTTAAGCAGAGATCGGAGCTTTTCTATCATGCTTTCAAATTATATCACGCCTTGTTACAATGCCGACATGAATACATACGATTTTTTGGCCATCGGTGATCTTGTTGTAGACGACTTTATCCTCCTTAAAGATGCTGAGGCGTATTGCGACCTCGATCAAGAAAACTGCAAGCTCTGCGTACGCTTCGGTGACAAAGTTCCCTACGAATCACACGAAATATTGTACGCCGTGGGCAACAGCGCAAACGCTGCAGTATCTGCGGCACGTCTTGGACTCAACGCTTCGCTCTCAGGCGTCGTAGGAAACGATGATCTTGGTAAAAAATGTATTGAGACCGTTACAGCAAATGGTGTTGCAACAGAATATCTAGAAACACACCCGACACTTCCAACCAACTATCACTACGTACTCTGGTATCCACCAGAACGCACAATCTTGGTAAATCACGCTCCATATGAGCGCACAATTCCAAGTACACTCACCGCTCCAAAATGGATCTATCTCACTTCGCTCGGCTCTAACACTGAGCAATTCCATCATGATCTTGCTGCATGGCTCAGACAGCATCCAGAAACAAAGCTCGCCTTCCAACCGGGAACATTCCAAATGAAGCTCGGCACAGAAAAGCTCAAGGAAATGTACGCGCAATCTGAAATCTTTTTCTGCAACTATGAAGAAGCGCAGCGCATTTTAAACACACACGAGACCGATCATAAAAAACTCATGGATATGCTCCATGACCTCGGACCAAAGACGGTCGTGATGACAGATGGCATCAAAGGCGCGTATGCGCGCACAGAAGCTGGGCAATACTACTTCATGCCAGTATATCCACATACACCATTTGAACGTACTGGCGCAGGCGACGCCTATGCATCTACTATCACTGCATGCCTCGCACTTGGTAAAACACTCGAAGAAGCGCTCACATGGGCACCAATCAACGCCATGTCTGTCACCCTTCAGGTAGGAGCGCAAAAAGGACTTATTTCACAAGACAAGATACAGGAGTACTTGTCAAAAGC
>CAYTCQ010000019.1:0-9070 GCA_964436485.1 uncultured Candidatus Saccharibacteria bacterium
AATTTGCAGGCGCGCCAGAGTGCGCCTGTACGTTTGCGAATTTTGCGCCAAAGAGTTCCTTTGCGCGATCGATCGCCAGATTTTCGACAATGTCCGTATATTCCTGTCCGCCATAGTAGCGGCGACCTGGGTAGCCCTCTGAGTATTTGTTGGTCAGGATAGACCCTGAGGCCTCACGAACGGCCTTTGAGACGTAGTTTTCAGATGGGATGAGCTCGAGGCCCTCGGCCTGTCTTTTGGCTTCGCCTGAGATGGCATCAAATACGGAGGTGTCTTTGTAGTGACTCATAGGGCGATTGTAACACTGGCCATGCGCAAAGTAAAAACCGGACTTTCGTCCGGTTTTACGTTTAAAAATTGCAATGAACAAAGAGGGTTTAGGTAAAAAACTTAAAAAGCACACACAGTACAATAATTCCGAGGCACGCGATTCGCGCACATTTTCTCCAAAAAGATTCCATCTGTTCGGAAGAAATACCTTGTAAACCTTTTGGCATAGGCGATGATTTGATTAGTAGCCTACTCCTTGTATCTTTTTTGTCAAAATACAGGATCCTCGCTACCCGAAATAAAAACACCCCTAAATGGAGTGTTTTACATTTTAGACGTGTTACAAAATTTTTTCTAACTTACGTTCGGGAGAAAATGACCATACTTCTCCCTCACCTGATTCATGAATAGCATCATATGGAATATTTTCCGTTCCACATACATACAGAGCGTACTTGGAAATAAAATGCTTGTCCACAAACCACACAATAACTTTTGTGTGAGGAGAATGCTCTTTAAAGAAAGAGTACGCCCCGAAATTGTTTTGCTGGTTCTGGCAGTCAGTACAACTACACAGAAAACCTTTTTTCTCAAACGGGTGATTAAATGAATCACAGACAATTTTTGCTGTCGCTGCAACAGAGTTGGAAGTTGCGGACATAAATACTGGCTTCGCCTCACCTATCTGGCTTTTAAGCACTGGAATAACTTGTTTGGCTTGCTTTTTTCCGCTATGTGATAAACCATTGCCGGAGGCATTGCCACTTGTAACAAACAGGAGTGTGCACATATGATACGTCTAGTTTTAACGGGTGAAAAAATTTAGATTGGACTTATTTGTACAACGTATTTATTTCATATGCAATACTGTGGATAACAAAATGCCCCGCGAAGCTTCGCTTCGCGGGGCATTTTCGGCTATTTACCCCGGAACAAACGTAAGGGCTGTACCTTTGGCATCAGCACGACCTGTACGACCGATACGGTGCACGTAGGTATCATAGTCGTTTGGCATGTCGTAGTTGATGACGTGCGTGACGTTTGGAATATCGAGTCCGCGTGCTGCCACGTCAGTCGCAATAAGGATGTTCACCTGATTTTTCTTGAAGGCGTCGAGCGTGCGCATGCGTTCACGATTGCGCTTGTCGCCATGGATAGCCGCCACTTTAAAGCCACGATCACGGAGCTCTTTTTCGAGCGTGTCTACATTGCGCTTTGTTTCGCGGAAGATGAGGACTTTTTCAGAGCCGTCAGCAATGAGAATGTCATGCAAGCGATCAAGCTTGTCCTCCTTGCGAGCGCGGACAATGTTTTGATCCACGTTCTTAGATGTATCCCCTGTTACGACGGAGATAAAGAGTGGGTCTTTAAGATATTTTTCTGTGAGCTTCTTAATCTCAGATGAAAGTGTCGCTGAGAAGAAAAGTACCTGACGCTTGTGCGCGCAGCGTGACACGATAAATTCCATATCTTCCTTAAATCCCATGTCGAGCATACGATCTGCCTCATCGAGTACGATTGTGTTGTAACCAGAGAGATCAAGGACCTTGCGGTTCACAAGATCAACGACGCGTCCCGGAGTACCAATAACAAACGAAACTCCACGGCGGATTTCTGAAATCTGTTTTACGATTGGAAGACCTCCAACAGCGGCAACTGAGAACACATGGAGCCACATTGAAAGCGCGCGGAATTCATCTTGAATTTGCTGAGCGAGCTCGCGCGTTGGCGCGAGAATGATGACTTTCTCGTTTTTGTTGTTGCTAACGCGTTCGATGAGCGGAAGGATGAAGGCGCCTGTCTTACCTGTTCCTGTGTTTGCAAGACCAAAGATATCGCGGCCTGAAAGCACTGGCTTGATCGCCTGATCCTGAATCGGAGTCGGGTGAATGAAGCCTTTCTTGGCAATATTTTTGTGGAGCTGTTCTGAAAATGGGAAATCTGAAAATGTATGTTCTGCAACATACTTCTTTGCCTCCACTTTTTCAGCTGGTTTTATGAAGCGTGAGAAATCAAATTTCTCACGACGTGGGCCGCCACCGAAGTGCGCGGCCTTGCGGCCTCGACGGCCACTGCCAAAACCGCCTTTTGATCCACCAAAAGACTTTTTCTTAGGACCAAATTTCTTTGGGCCACTGAAGTGTGACGGACCTTCATAACGAAAGGCCGACGTATTTGAAAATGATCGCCCGCCACCATGGGTGCGAGCTGGCTTGCCCGAGCGTTTTGCGGGGCGCGCCGAATGACGTGTATTCATACTAGGTTGTGTCATGGATAAGCCATCCGACACAAACGTCTAGGCGAATTCCATAATCGTCACTCTCTTAAAAATAAAGGAGGTCCGATGACCTCGAGTGAGAATGATGCTTGTATAATAGCATTTATACAGTTTTTGTCAAATAAAAAACCGACTTTCATTCGAAAGCCGGTTTTGACCCATATACCACACCTATGCCACCATAGTATCTTCTTCTTTTTTCTTCATGCCTATTACTTCCTCAGGAAGTTTGTCTTTAACATGAAATTGCAGAGATTGTACCGAGTGGTACAAATACGTTGTCGCATTGATACGATTTACCTTAAAGCCAGTCTCTGTTTTGGGTAGAGCACTGCCTTTTTCGGGCATAAACGTATACGTCATTGTTTTTTGAAGGGGCATCCATCCGGTTGAAGCTAAGCGATCTTTCATCCAATGACTTTGTAGTTTTATATTAATTCGATTCATTTGAGGATCAAATGTTATCGATTCAACAATACCCAAGAAGTCATCAGTGTACGAACCTGCTTTTTCGGATGTGTGAAAAATCCCCTGTCCGTTGCCATAGCGAGCGTTGAGCTCCTCAGCAAGTCTTTGGTAGTCGTTCATATTTATCAGCATATTTTAATAGTTCAATTTAAATATAGTATACAATTGTACTATATATTTGTCAACTAGAGTAATGAGCGGGTATACTTTATGCATGAAAGGCAAACACGCAGACGAATCATATCTCGACCTCCTCCAACATCTTATTGATAACGGCAACGTAAAGGGCGACCGTACCGGCACGGGTACAAAAAGCATGCTTGGATACCAGATGCGATTCAACCTTGAGGAGGGATTCCCTCTTCTGACAACAAAGAAGGTGCCCATCAAGGCCATCATTCACGAACTCATTTGGTTTTTGCGCGGAGATACAAATTTGAAATATCTCGCGGAAAATAATGTGCACATTTGGGATGAGTGGCCATATAAGGCGTACCTCAAACGAAACAATCTCCCAATTCCAGAAATAAATGGAGAGGAGTGGAAGAAAGGCATGGCAGAATTTGTCGAACGCATTAAAGCTGACGAAGAATTTGCAGCAGAATATGGCAACCTCGGTCCAATCTACGGCTCGCAGTGGCGCTGTTGGCCCGGTGACGACAACACCTGTATTGACCAGATCACACAGGTGATCGATACGCTCAAGCGCGATCCAAATTCTCGCCGCATGATTGTATCTGCATGGAACGTAAAATACATCGACGAAATGGCAAAAGCTGGACTGCCTCCATGCCACACCTTGTTCCAGTTTTATACGCATACAAATCCTGAAACAGGAAAACTCAAGCTCTCATGCCAGCTCTATCAGCGCTCATGCGATACGTTCCTCGGAGTACCATTCAACATCGCCTCCTATGCCCTACTCATGATGATCATCGCGCAGATCGTAGATATGGAAGCGGGAGAATTTGTCTGGACGGGCGGCGATGTACATTTGTACCTCAATCATGTCGAGCAAGCACAAACACAGCTCGCGCGTCGCAATGACATTCGTCCGCTTCCGAAAATGAAGATCAATCCTGCCAAGAAAAAGATTGAGGACTTCACAATCGAAGACTTTGAGCTTGTAGATTACAATCCGCACGATGCCATTAAGGCACCGATTGCGGTCTAGAGAGCTTTCATATAGGATCAAGAAAACACGCAATATGATACTTTCAATTATCGCCGCGATCGGCACGAATAATGCGCTCGGCAACAACAACCAGCTTCTGTGGCACATGCCTGCAGACATGCAATTCTTCAAACGTACGACCACTGGTCATACTGTCATCATGGGTCGCAAGACGTTTGAATCATTTCCAAAAGGAGCACTCCCAAACAGACGCAATATTGTAGTAACTCGCGACCCAAACTACAGCAAACCAAACATTGAAGTAGTGCATTCAATTGAGGAAGCGCTCGGATTGCTAAAAAACTCGCCATCGCAGGAAGTATTTGTTATTGGCGGTGGAGAGCTCTACAAAGAAGCACTTCCCTGGGCAGATAAGCTCTATATCACGCATATAGATGACGCGCCCGAAGCAGACACATTCTTCCCTACTATTGGATCTGAATGGCAAAAAGTATCTGAAGAGGCACACAACGCAGACGAAAAGAATCCGCATCCGTATACCTTTACGATATACAAAAAAACCGCCTAAGGCGGTTTTTTATTATGGCTAAAACAAAACACTGTTTTGTTCGCCCGACCCGTTAGGGTTTAGGGATCTACTTCAGTCTTCTGGCGTATAAAGACGTCTTTGCCATCAGGAGATTTTATTTTGTCGTATTTACGATTTTTATTTTTCTCAATTTTTTCCACGAGTTCCTTCTCAAGATCAAATCCGAGAATCTCTGCCATACCGAGAATAAAGATCATAACATCGGCAAACTCTTCTGCAACCCCATCCTGACCTTTACTGAATTTTGAATACGCCTCTGAGAGTTCTTCGTATGCACGACAAAACTCCGCGGCCACGTCTGTTGTGTTAAAACCTTTTTCTACTTTATTGCGCATCACTTCTTTTTGAAGTGCATTAAGATCTACTGACATATTATTGATCTGTGTAAGACTCAGTTTGATTATTTATAATAACGAGCTCGATTCCGGCTTCTTTTAAAATTTCTTTTGCGCGACTACTTGCGTGATATTCCTTCGCGCACACAATACGAACAATGCCAACATTGATACTACTCTGTGCGCATTTGTAGCACGGCACCATCTTGCAATACATTGTACCTCCTTTAAGAGCTACACCCTCTCGAGCACCATTGTTGATCGCATTCTGTTCGGCATGAGCAGTACGAATACAATGACGACTAGTTGTACCGTCTTCAAGAGTAACAGTGTGCATCTCGTGTCCTGCTTCATCGCAGTGAGGAAGACCAGCTGGTGCTCCGACATATCCAGTTGAAAGAATACGCTTGTCTCTCGTGATCACACATCCGGCACGACCCCGATCACATGTCCCTCGAGTCCCTACCATATCTGCCATACTCAGGAAGTATTCATCCCATGACGGTCGCTTGTGTGCTTCTGTTTCCATGACAGGAGTATATACCAATACAAAAGAAAAACCACTCGCGAGAGTGGTGTTTCTTTTTAGTGTTTAGTCTTTGATTTCGATTCCGGCCTGTCGAGCAGATCCTGCAACGATGCGCATTGCTCCCTCGATATCCTTAGCATTAAGATCTGGCATCTTCTTCTCTGCGATTGCGCGGAGCTGAGCTGTCGTGATTGATCCTGCCTTTGAGATATTTGGCTTTCCTGAACCCTTCTCAACGCCTGCGGCCTTGAAGATGAGTCCGGCAACTGGTGGAGTCTTCACATCGAAGTCGTAGCTGCGGTCTTCGTAGACGCGGAGCACAACACCGACAGTGTCACCGATCATGCTCTGCGTTGCTGCGTTGAACTTTGTGACGAAGTCACCGATGTTCACGCCAGCCTGACCGAGTGCAGGACCGAGTGGTGGAGCTGGAGTTGCCTTACCAGCTGGGATTTGGACTTTTACTTTTTTGACGATTTTCTTTGCCATTTGAAAAATAGGTTTAAGATTTTAGGTGTTAGGTGCAAGTAGAAGCCAAGCAGATAACAATGGTGATAATAACAGAAAATTTCTAATTGGCAAGAGAAACTACTTACACCTTATACCTCCTACCTTACACCTAGAGATTAGAGTTTTTTGACCTGCAAGAAGTCGAGCTCGACTGGAGTTTCGCGACCGAACATAGAGACAAGTACGCGTACCTTTCCTCGATCGTGATCAACTTCAGATACCTTACCTTCAAGATCCTTGAACGGACCATCTGCAATAGAGACGAGGTCGCCCATAGAAAGATCGATCGTGTGCTTTGCTGTACCTGTATCACCCATTGCCTTAAAGAGCGCGTCTACTTCCTGTTTGTTGAGTGGAACAGGGTTTACACCAGCACCAACGAATCCTGTGACACGTGGCGTGTTGCGCACAACGTACCATGAGTCGTCTGTCACAATCATGTCTACGAGGACATATCCCGGGTAAACCTTTTCTTCGCTTTCAACACGCTTTCCAGCCTTGATCTTAATCTTCTTTTCCATTGGAACGATCACGTTGAAAATCTTGTCCTGCATACCGAGACTGTCGATACGCTGCTTGAGGTTGCGGGCAACGGCGTTTTCATAACCTGCGTAGGTATGAATCGCGTACCAGCTTCGCTCAGGAGTGAGTTCTTGTTTTGACATAAAGAAATAGTACGTTAGTGCTAATAATTAATAGCCAAGAAGCTTACCGAGACCGAATGTGAAGAGCGAATCAAACGCTCCCAAGAAATATGCGATAAGGACTGAGATAGCAATAACCGCGATAGTATAGGCGATCGCCTGCTTGCGAGTCGGCCAGTTTACATGCTTCATTTCTGCACGAGTTTCCTTGATGTAATTTGTAAGTGCCATAGCGTTGTGGGCCCAGAGGGCCAAATTATCCAAATTAAAAAGCCCCGCGGGGCCGTACTTCTATATAGTACTAAATAGAGACACAAATGTCAAAAGGGCCTGCCGCGTAGCGGCAGGCCCTTTTATATCTGTATTGTTACCTATCGAATCTCGTACGTAATCGTAACGTTTGAAGTGTACTTGCTCTCGCCTGCTGGGAGCTGAGCTGATGTCGCACTTGCTCCACCCATACCATAGGCCATATCTTTTGCGTACATCGGTGTTGGATATCCTCCACCGTTGTTTTCAGTAAAGCGCGCAATACGTACGAGTCGCACTCCAAGGTCTTTGGCGAGAATCTTCGCCTTCGCTTCAGCTTCTGCGATCGCCTGCTTGCGAGCTTCTGCTTGTACTGTGTCTGGATCATCAACAGTAAAGTCTGTGTTCGTGATACCTGTAATACCTGCTTGGGCGAGTCCCTCTACAACCTTGCCGACCATATTTACATCGCGAATCTTAACTGCGATTGACTGTGTAACAGTGTATCCAAGAAGTGCTGGCTGTTTTGTCACGCATGTACTCGTTGTACATGGATGGCTATAGTCGTATTCAGGATATGCGGAGTAATTGATTGTCTTAATATCTTTTTCGGCAATGCCAGCTGTCTTAAGAAAACCAATGGCATCAGATACTTTCTTTGTAACAACATCCTGCGCCTGCGCGATCGTCTTATCTTTCTGCTCTACAGAAAACGCGAGTGTTGCAACATCAGGGATAGCAAACGCATCACCTGAACCAGACACATCGATCGTATTTGTCTGGCTTGGGGCAACGCCAATTGAACTAAATGTTTTTACTTCATTCACAAACTTCATTGCAGCATAGAGCGACACAAACAGAACGAGCATACCAAGAGCCTTACCCATGCGAGTGGCCCCTTCTTTATCAAAAAAATGTTCCATATATAAATATACTTAATTGTTAATCGCCGACATCTCAAGCGGAGCTTGATGACGTGGAGCCGTAATCGTCGCGTAGATGCCCCAGCCTATAAGACCGAGTACAAAAACAAGAACGACGAGTTTGGCAAATTTCTTCTTCATGCGGAATTAGAATTCTTCGAAATTATTTCGACATAATGTCGAGCACTTCGACATCGAACTCAAGAGTTGCATTCGGTGGAATGAGTGCACCTGCACCCGCTGCGCCGTAGCCAAGATTTGATGGGATCACAAAATGGCGCTTTTCACCCTTTTTCATACCAAGCACACCCTGTTCCCACCCAGCAATAACGCGGTTTTGTCCGAGCGTAAATGAAAATGGCTGTGGATGACCAAACTTCGGATCGACGTTTGAGTCAAAGACTGTGCCATTTGTAAGCATACCTGTGTAGTGCACAGAAACAGTGTCGCCTGTTTTTGCAGGTTCACCTGTTCCTTCTGTGATTGTTGTAACCTGAAGTCCGTCTGTTGTCATAGGTTTTGTTGGTTGTGATGGTTTAGTAGTAGTTGGTGATGTGGTGTCTGTAGGTTCTGATGCTTGTTGCTGATTGATATCTGCAACTGGCGTCTGGAATTCAACATCTCCGTTGCGCACTTTTGCGTACATAAGTAGCGCAATACCAATAATAATCGCACTCATAATAATAAGAACACTCTTTCCTGTTTTATCCATAACAAGTTTATCCTAACATATTTTTAGATTACGCGCAGAGTGTTTTTATTTACTCCATCGCGCAAAGACGCCAGATGGCAACAGACGATCTGTTCCCTCTTCAGCAAGGGCAAGCTCACCTGCTTCTACAGCACCGCCATACTTTTCGGCGATTTTTTGTACGTTGTTTTTCAGTGTGATTGATGAGTAGCCAGCCGTGTATCCGTTGACGATAAACGCGGCCGGGCTGTCGCTCAATACTTTAAGCGCAAGGTCAAAAAGCTCATAAAAGTCACGCTCGATTTTCCAAAGCTTCGTACCAGATCCATGTCCGAATGCGGGCGGATCCATAATGATAACGTCATATGTATTGCCACGCTTCATTTCACGTTTCAAAAATGTAAGTACGTCGTCTTCAAGCTAGCGTATGGATACACCTGCAAGATTTG
>CAYTCQ010000020.1:0-8895 GCA_964436485.1 uncultured Candidatus Saccharibacteria bacterium
GTTTGTCAAATGCACCTTTTGGGCCTCGGGGAATACGGGTGGATAACCCGAAAATCTATGTAATTAAAGGCCTTTTAGTAGTAAAGGAATATAAGAAAACAGGGCACCTACGCTATGCGTAGGTGCCCTGTTTGTAAGTGCCTTTGAGTAAAAAACTACTGCATTGACTTCATGTCGCTGCGCATTTTCTCGACTGTGCGAGCTGCTGCATCTTTTCCACCAAGACCGAATGCAAGTCCGCCTGCGATTGCAAGCATTGCTACGAGTCCTGAGAAGATGATCTGCATGTATGCCTGAGCGATACCGAGCTGATCAAGTGCAATGATGAATGCGAAGATCCAGATTGCGTACTTTACGATAGTACCAAGGAAGTTTGCAGAGTGTACGCCACCAGCCGGAGCTGAAGCCTTTACAACCTTTGCCATTGCGTCAGCAAGTACTGTTGCAATAACGAGTACGAGAGCGGCAACAATAACATGTGGCAAGTAGCCAAGTACTGCTGTCTTCAAGAAGTCACTGACTGCTGAAAGGTGGAGCATGTCGAGTGATGCCATGAGGAACACGATGATGACAAACCACTTAACGATACCGCCAATAAAGTTGCCTGTGTTGAGCTTAAGACCTGCCTTCTCCATCATGTCGTTCACACCTGCAGATGAGAGTGCCTTGTCTACCTTAAGAGCAGAGATAACCTGCGCTACGGCCTTGCCGATGATAGAGCCGACAACCCAGCCAATGATGAACACAATGACTGCAAAGAGAAAACCAGGAACAAAACTAACGAAGCTCGTCCAGAGGTTCTGGAGAGAAAATGTGAACGCGTCTCCCCAACTTTGGAAAATATACATACTGCGTTTGTAAGCTTCGAAGTGACTCGAAGCGTGGTATTGCCTTAGTACAGCAATACCGACTAGTTTTAATAAAGCCCAAAAGGATTCGACCCTTTTATTACGTGCTTAAGATTAATTATACCAAGTACAGGGGTTTTGGTAAGGCGTATGTGGATAACCTAGAGACAGTATTCCCACGTAAAAAGCCCCCTAAGGGGGCTTTTTACTATTAGTTCGTCGTAAGTTGAGGTATCTGAGAAAGCACTCCTCCCGTACTGATGACTCGCTCATGCGGATAGTCGATGACATCACGGATGAGTTTGTCGTACATACTTGCGCGGTAGACGAACTCGCTTGTTTCAAATGCTGCGTATGCAAGCTCCTTCCCTATCTCCGCTTCAAGCGAACGGATGATTCGATCAACGACAGGACGCTTAAGATTGTCGCCTACCACAAGAAGATCGAGACGCGCACTTGGGCTATGATTGAATACTCCTGAAAGAAGGAGAAGCTTCACGCGACCTGCGCGCTTGAAACGCTTGCCAAGCTCATTGAGATCAATAAATTCTGTACCGAAAAGAAGATTCTGTAGTGCTTCAGTAAATTCAAAGTTGTTGTTGAACGTCCAGCCTTCAATAGACTTTCCTGACTGGCGTTCTTTTTTGCGTACGATAAATCCTGCGCGCGCAAGAAGTGCGAGCTCGCGACGAGTGCCCGCAGCAGTAACGTTTGATCGAGAAGAGACTGTTGATGGACGGAGGACTGCTTTTTGGTTGAGCAAAAAGAGACGCATGATCTTGACGCGTGCGGGAGAATCAAAAAGTGTTCCGAGAATATCCATCGACATACGCGCACTAGTATACTCTCTTCCCAGACTTTGCAAAACCTAAAAACTTTCTAAATTTGTGTTGCAATTAAAACATACAAAAAAGACCCCAACAGGGGGTCTTTTTTGTGCTTTATTTGAGGTGTAACTTTGTCACGAATCACTAAGTCTGCTCGGGTGAATACACCCTGCGCGGACTAAGTGTTTCAGGCCTCCGCCTCGGCAACGGACGAGTACGTCCGGCTTCGCGCCTGCGGCTCTAAAGTAACCTTAAATAAGCTCCGCTTATTTAAGCGTTACTTTAGCTCCAGCCTCCTCAAGAGCCTTCTTGAGAGCTTCAGCGTCAGCCTTCTTCATGCCTTCCTTAAGCATTGCTGGAGCGCCGTCTACGAGATCCTTAGCCTCCTTGAGACCAAGACCGAGAGCTTCCTTAACAACCTTCATAACTGGGATCTTGCTGTCGCCAGCTGCTGTGAGCTCAACGTTGAACGCATCCTTGTCGTCTGCACCACCTGCTGCTGCACCGCCTGCTGCTGGAGCTGCTGCAACTGCTGCTGCAGAAACACCGAACTTTTCTTCAATCGCCTTTACGAGATCGTTGAGCTCAAGTACTGATGCTCCTTCAAGCTCGGCGAGAAATGAATCAAATTTTGCCATATATATTTTAGTAAGTAGTTAGTAGATAATAATTAGTAGAACAAATGCTTATGCATTTTTTGTTTTCGCAACCTCGTTCACCGCAATAGCCAAACGCTGCATAGGTGACTTGAGAAGGAATGCGATCTGAGAAAGAAGTGTCTCGCGATCTGGAATCGTTGCGAGTGAAAGAACGCGTGCCTGATCGGCATAAGCTCCCTCAAACACACCGCCCACAATCTTTGGAGTCTCCTTTCCTTTTGCGAAGTTAAATACTTCACGAGCTGGAGCAAGAACATCTGTTGAATATGCAATCGCCACTTCTCCTTCGAGTTTTGGCATTTCACCTTCAATCTTCTTGTCTGAAAGAACGCGTGCGAGCAATGTCTTTTTCGCAACCTTATACTGGACTCCTGCTTCACGAAGTGAGCGGCGGAGGCTGTTGACCTCTGCGACAGTGAGACCCTTAAAGTTTACGAAAACAATAGACTGATCGCCTGCGAGCTTGCTTTCGAGCTCAGAGAGAACTTCTTGTTTCTGATTCTTTGTAAGTGCCATTTGTGTAGGTTTTAGGTGTTAGGTGCTAGGTGCTAGCAACCCAAACCCATTTGCAAAATAAAAAACGGCCTGATGGCCGTACATTCGTAGAAATTCCACACGAGTGGAAGTTTCGACCTCGGCGGGGCTTCTGGCGTATATGCCTGCCCGCTTTCTACGGCACGGTGATAATACCCCTTTTTAGCTAGTGAGTCAAGCTCTTAAAACCTTGGGTTTTAGCTGTCGTGGTTGGGCTAACAAAGGTCTTTGCTGGAGCAGATTTGGGTGTATTTTTTGAAAAGTGATTGATAAGCACAAAACCCGCAAGACCTATAACAGCCATACAGAGGAGCCCTATAAGCATTTTGAGAAAGTGTCCCACAAGCCGATTATATCACGGAGTTCACCCGCGCGGAGACACGATGTGAGATCTCTTGGATAAGTGAAGAAAGAGCGTCATAGTTTGTGCCACGAGTCATCACGCACAGAAGGTATGGTCCATTTTTGTCATACACATAACCACAATCGTGAAGCTCGATTGATTCGATTTTGTCGTTTGTACTATTGATGTGTTCGCCATATTTATGAGCAACAAGTGTTCCTGCTGGCACGCCACCAACAAGACCATCTTTAAATGTTGTCTTACTCAAAAGTGATAAGGCTCGTTCTGAGAGCGTGTCTGAAAGATATGTGCCATTGTAGAGGATACGGAAAAAGAGCGAATAATTTTTTGCCGAGATTGTATATGTGGAATCTGCCTGTGGACCCTCAAGTCCAAGCTCTGTATATACTTGCGATAAGTAAGCATCGTCCATGTTCGCAAGAAGTACATTCATTGCTCCGTTGTCAGAATCGATGATCATGCGATCAATAAGATCACTCGCTGAATAATGACTCCCGATTGTTAGCTTCGTTGGATTTTCAAACGAAATAGCCTCAAGACTTTTTGCCACACTCGGAGCATACACAAACTCACGCGTCAGTAGGCTTGGTTCGGTTTCAGACTTCTTGAAATACGCCACCATGATGACAACTTTGAGAAGGCTTGCGGGAGAGTACGGGACATTTTGATCGATAGCAAACGACCCACTTTCTTTGCCATAGTTTAGAAAGTAGACAGATGCGTCTGATACACCGCCCGCTGATTTTGCTGTATCAATGAGTGACTGAATATTTTTGAGAAGCGGTTTATACTCTGGACTTTGAATATCCGAATCGACACGGCCCACTGCAAGAAGCGGATGTATAAATGTATATTTGTCAGTATTTTCACGCACCGCTTTCACAGACGGAGTATACACAGAGGATTTTATTTCATAACCAGCAAAAAAAACCTGCGGCCACCAACATAAGCGGGATCACGATCTTCTTAAAAAGAGTTACGGGGCGGGATTTTGGAAGTGACATATAGCAAGAAATACAGCCCTAGTATGCCATGACGAGGTGCAATGGCAAAGAGCGCCCACTCTATGTATAATCGAGGCTATATGACCCAGAAACGCCATTTCGTCCTTGCTCTTGGTGACCTTGCTATGCTCGTCATAAGCTTGAGTCTTATGATTGCTATTCGTTTTGGCACAACATATAGCGCCCCAATTGTACAAGACCACATATATGCCTTTATTCCCCTCTTTATACTGTGGCTTGTTTTCTTCTATATATTCAACCTGTATGACATCCGTAATGTAAACCCCAACCCGCGCGTACTCGGACGATTGGTCTTGGCAGTCATTACAACAAACATCATTGGTGGATTCTTTTTCTACCTACAACCATCACTCGGAATTACACCAAAAACAAACCTTCTTATTGTGAGCTCGTTTGCATTCCTTCTGCTTATTCTGTGGCGCCGCATGTTTTACTTTTTGTTTGCATCAATGTTTAGTCGTCGCATCATGCTGATCGGCAATTCGACAGAAGCGCTTGAACTAAAAGCACATATCGAACAACAGAAGCCACTCGGCACAATCGTCTCGCACAAACAGTCAATAAGTGACGTAACAGACGAAGAATGGACTCGCGCCATTGACGTTGTTATTACAGAAGCAGTAGACCCGCATACACTTGTCGAACTCGAGAAAAAAATCGACGCACGTGTCATCATGCTTGTAGACGCATACAGTGAACTATTCGCAAAAATCCCTCTCTCACTCATGACTGACGAACGCGCAGCTCATATAGCTATCCGTGCCCACAGCTATCAGTACGCATTTATTACTCGCGTACTTGAGATATGTATTTCTAGTGTTGTACTTATTATCTTCTCTCCAATCATACTCATTGTTGGACTCATCAAAAAAATAGAAGATGGCGGTACTATGTTTGTACCTCACCATATGCGCGTAGGAAAAAATGGAGGGCCCTTTCATCTCTACAAAATGCGATCAATGGTTATGAATGCAGAGAAGGCAGGTGTGCAGTGGGCAGAAAAAAACGACGCTCGTATTACTCGTTTTGGAAAGATAATCCGCACACTTCACATCGATGAAATCCCTCAGCTTTGGAATGTGCTCCGAGGTGATATGGCGCTTGTTGGACCGCGTCCAGAACGACCTGAGTTTGTCACAGAATTGGAGCAACAGATCCCCTACTACTTCTTGCGACATACAATAAAACCAGGGTTTACGGGCTGGGCACAGATCAAATTCCGCTACGCACGCAGTGTTGAAGATTCAAAACAAAAACTCGAATACGACCTCTACTATCTTGAAAACCGCACGCCATTTCTTGATCTTGGTATCGTTTTTAAAACAATACAAATCATATTTACCCACTAACATATACGCATGGAGCGACTCAAGGCATTTCTTTTTAAGAATACAAGCCAAAAACAAACGATTGCAAAAAATACAGTCTGGCTTTTTATTGGTGAGATCATTGGTCGTTTTTTGAAACTAGTGATCGTGGTCTTTGCCACACGCAAACTCGGAGTTGAAGGCTGGGGCGTATTTTCATACGCACTAGCCTTTGTCTCCTTCTTCTATGTGCTGGGTGACTTTGGGATCAATACATTTCTCACACGCGAAATGTCAAAAGATGGAGACAACAAGGCACGCTATCTTGCAACGGCAGCCCTGCTTAAAGGCGGACTGCTTGGACTCTTTTTTATAACATCACTCATCATTGGCCCACACCTCGGGAAGATCCCCCTTGGTCTTAATACTATTCTCGTGTTCTCAACATTCTTCGTCTTTGAATCACTGCGCGAGTTTGCTCTTTCAATCAACCGCTCACTTGAAAAGCTCGAACGTGAGGGTCTTTCAAAAATAATCGTAAACCTCGTCATTACAGGTCTTGGTATTGTACTTATCGCCCGTAATAATACTCCGCTTTCACTCGCGCTCGCGTACATGACAGGAAGTATCATTGCAACAGGAGTGATCTTTTGGTCTATTCGGCATGAATTCAAAGGCCTTGTATGGACATTTTCAAAAGAACACTTCAAAACGATCTACGACTTTTCGTGGCCACTGATCATCATCGGACTCTTTTCATTCCTTTTTAGCATCGACAGCATCATGCTCGGGCAGATGAAATCCGCAACGGAAGTCGGACTCTACGCCGCGTCTCAAAGACTTGTACAATTTCTACTTATCATTCCAGCCTTTATTGCAACAGCTACGTTCCCCCTCTTTTCAAAAGAAGGAGACGACACCACGCGCATTGCGATTATTTTTGAAAAAATCCTTGTGAGCGTCCTCGGTATTGCAATTCCACTTACAATTGGGGGGCTCTTTTTTGGAAAACACATCGTCCTTCTTGTGCTAGGTGGAAGCTACACTGCCGCTATCCCCGTATTTACCGTACTTCTCCTTACAACGCTCGCCTCATTCCCAAATATTCTTCTCACAAACCTGATCTTCTCAAAGAACCTCCAGAAAATATTTATTCTGGCAAGTTCGTTTGGTGTCGTCGTAAACATTGGCCTCAACTTCTGGCTTATCCCTGCGTACGGTGCTATCGGAGCAGCTGTCTCTACTACGATCGGGTGTATGCTCATCATGGGAATTAACTGGCTACAAATCAAAAAATTTGTACCGTTCAGTGTTGCTCATCGCATGACCAAAATCTTCATTGCAAATGTCTGTATGATTTTCATCATGCTCGCAGGTCAGCTCATTGGTTTGCACTATGTATTTGGAATACTCTCAGCTATTGTTGCGTACAGCTTCGCCCTCTATATGCTCAAGGAGCCATCTCTTATGCGAGTCCTTGCGCTCATTCCTCGGAAAGAAGATCCTATTTCTACACACTAATGAAACACATCAGCGTGGCCATTCCTACATATGAAATGCACGGCAAAGGGGCCGGTTTTCTTCGCGCAAATTTTGATATTTTGCTCCGTCAAACATTCACCGATTTTGATGTCATCATCTCGGACAATTCCACGACAGATGAAATAGAGCGAGTGTGCCAAGAATACTCGGGTCGTCTTGATATTAAGTATTTCAAAAATCCCGATACGCGGAAGCGGATGTCGAGTAATGTAAACAATTGTCTTGATCAAGCGACAGGAAAGATTATAAAAATTCTCTTCCTTGATGACTTCCTTAATGGAGATGGCGCGCTCAAAACAATCGCAGAGCATTTTGATATTGAGCGTGATACATGGCTTGCTACAGGCTGCCTGCACACAAAGGATGGCGTGACACTTGTGCGTCCACACGCGCCACTCTATAGTGACGACATCTACAGTGGAAACAACACGATCGGATCCCCTTCTGTTGTCGCAATCAAAAATGGCTTGCCTATCCGCTTTGACCCAGATCTCTCGTGGCTCATGGACTGTGATTTCTATAAAAAACTGTACGACATGTACGGCTCACCGGTCCTAGTGCAAGACAATCTGACTGTCATTCGCCAAGGAGAACATCAGCTCACGTCACTCCTCCCAAACAGCACGAAACGTGCTGAAAAGGAGCTTATGAAAAAAAGATACGGAATACCAACACCGCTTCCAATTGATCTTTCAATGGTCACGCTTGTTGCTGTCTCTGGCATCGATCCCAAAGGCGCAGTAAACGCGCTTCAGCTTTCCATGAAAAATATCAAGTATCATGATGCAGTACTTATCTCGCACAATAGGCCAGAGAATCTCCCTGAGGGAATTACATTTAAACAATGTAAGCCGACGGAACTTGCAAGCAAGGATCCAAAAAACAAAGACGACTACAGCCGATTTATGGCCTACAATTTGTGCGACTATATTGAGAGTCCCTACTGCCTTATTGTGCACAATGACGCCTACGTGATCCATCCAGAGCAGTGGGATAAGGCTTTTTTGAAATATGACTACCTCGGAGCGCCGTGGCCAAAAAATATTCACTACACAAACGAAGGAGTGAACGTGCGCGTTGGAAATGGAGGATTCTCTCTTCGCAGTAAACGTATGCTTTCTATTTTGAACGATCTACATCTTCCATTCACTGACAATGGCACTGGTTTTTACAACGAGGACGGCATCATGTGTGTCTACTACCGAAAACAACTTGAGGATGCCGGTATTCGTTTTGCGCCAGTAGAGCTTGCGGCGCGCTTTTCGCACGAGTTTGACTGCGAGGAATCTGTCCCAAAACCCTTTGGTTTTCATAATTTTAAAAAGACGTCACGCTACAAGATTTTTAAAGATGCTGTGCGTCTTATCAAACGCTACCTATGATAGTCACTGAGATATACAACGGGCAAGGACTCGGCAACCAGCTCTGGTGCTACGTCGTCACACGCACCATTGCAAAAAAGCATGGCTATGACTTTGGCATCATGCATCCAGAAAAATTCAAATGTCTGGACTTTATGAATTTAGATTTTGGAAAGGAAGTCATCGGTGGCACAGGACCTGAAGGCGGCGTGCCACGTGAGCTTCCAAAAGATATAGGATTTTACTATAACGAGCACGCTATAAAACATCCCGCGACAGGCGCTGACATACGAGTCTGTGACCCACTTCTTGCGAGTGTTCCGGATGGCACAAAAATAGATGGCATCATGCAGGATGAGCAGTATATTGCAGACTATAAAGATGAAATCCGAACATGGCTACGTGTGCGCCCTGACTATATAGAAAAA
>CAYTCQ010000021.1:0-8751 GCA_964436485.1 uncultured Candidatus Saccharibacteria bacterium
GCAAAAGCCCCTTCTCCTCTACTCCTTTTACAGACACCACGATAAAACCGCGGCGCTGAAGTGCAGCAATGGCAAGATCTTTGTTTGGAGCATCGATTGCACCTTCTTTCTTTTCACCCGTATTTGTAACAGCCTTATAGTTGAATGTCATGAATTAGTTAGTAGATAGTAGCTAGTAATTAGTAGGAAATAGCTATGCTCATAGTGTACCATTTTTTGATTTCTACTAACTACTATCTACTAGTTACTAACTTTGAAAGATTACTAAAGTAATCTTTCAAGCGCTTTAGGATTCATTGAATAAAGATATGCGTTTTCCATTGTGATTTCACCTGCACGGACAAGTTCAAGAAGTGAACGGTTCATATCTACCATTCCCTGCTCTGATCCTGTCTCAATTACAACATCAATCTCATGTGTGCGCTTTTCGCGAATAAGATTGGAGACGGCATTGTTGTTGATGAGAAGCTCATACGCTGGCACAAGCCCACCAGTGATGCGTGGAATGAGGCGCTGAGAAAAGATACCGAGAAGTGACCCAGCGAGTTGAGTGCGGATCTGGTCCTGCTGTGCCCCTGGGAAACTATCAATAATACGGTCAATCGTCTGGGCGGCATTGTTTGTGTGGAGTGTTGAAAAGACAAGGTGGCCAGTTTCAGCGGCTGTTACAGCTGTCGAGATAGTTTCCGCTGAGCGCATTTCACCAATCATGATGACATTGACGTCTTCTCGAAACACAGAGTGAAGTGCTGACGCGAAATCTTTTGTATCAATGCCTACTTCACGCTGATCAATGATCGATTTTTTATCTTGGAAAAGATACTCAACAGGATCTTCAATCGTAACAATATGCTCAGCACGCTCATTGTTGATGAACTCAACCATTGATGAAAGTGTTGTTGATTTTCCTTGCCCTACAGGACCCACCACAAGGAAAAAGCCTTGCTTCTTACGCGCGAATGTTTCAAGGACTTGCGGGAGCTTGAGCTCAGCAAGTGTTTTGACTTTTGGAATAAGACGAAACGCCATACTAATAGAACCCTGTCTAAAGAAAGCGTTGCCACGCACGCGCGCTTCCCCGCCCTTGTGATTGTATGAAAAATCAATTTCCTGATTTGTAAGAAACTGATTGAACTTTTCTTGTCCCACAAGCGACACTAGCATGGTCTTAATGTCATCTGCTGATATTTTCTGCTGGTTAACGAGCGTAATAAGCTGCGTTGCCACACGAATATTTGGCATACGGCCAGCTGAAAGATGAAGGTCCGAGCCTCCTTCTTTAATCAAAATATCGATAAGATCTTCAATGAGTTTTTTTGAATCCATGGGTGCGTTACTTCTTAGTTACAATGGCTGTTACTTGTGTGATAACTTCAGCTGGTGTTGTCGATGCTTTTACAATATATCCCGAAGCTCCAAGCTCCTGCCCTCTCTTTACATCGGACTCTGCACCACGGTTTGAAAGAATGATCTTAATAGCATTGTCAGCAAGTTTTTCAGTTTTCATTTTTTCAAGAAATTCAAATCCATCGATCACCGGCATCACAATATCGAGCAAAATCACATCAGGAACAAACCCGCCACGCAATTTTTCAAGTGCTGGAAGTGCTCCAAGGGCAGTTGTTACTTCAAAACCCGACTGTGAAAACTTGAGCGCGTACATGTCGAGCAAAAAGCTATCGTCATCAACTATAAAAATTTTTTTATTTTGCATGGCGTAATAGTGTGGGAACTTCTCCTATTATACACATAGTCGCTCCTAAGTGCCTAGGCTAGAGATTGTAAATTTCTTGGAACGGAATCTCCCCTTTGAGACACTTCAAAATGGCATTTTCACGCATAGTCATAAAGCCTTTTTGACGAATAAGCTTATAGACATCACTATCGACAGGCTTGGTTAAAATAAGTGACTGAAGGTCTTTATCCGTCTCATACATTTCAAAGACAGCTACGCGTCCGCGTGTGCCCGCAGGACACTCAGCAGATGGTACCGCTTCAGTGAAATTGCCAGAAAGCGGAAGATTTTTCTTAAACTCATCTGGAAGATCAGCAAATTCCTTCTCTGACATTTCGCGAAGAGCACTTTGGTCTGCCACATCCTTGCGTGATGACTCACAGGTAGCGCGCGCAAGGCGTTGCGCAATAGAAAGCACGAGAGTAGGCGCAATAAGATACGGATCGATTCCCATATCAATAAGGCGAGGCACGATACCGATGGCGTTGTTGGTGTGGAGTGTTGAAAATACAAGGTGACCTGTAAGCGCGGCTTGAATAGCCAGCTGTGCAGTCTCAGCATCGCGGATTTCTCCCACCATAATGATGTCTGGGTCCTGACGAAGAATTGAGCGCAGTCCTGACGCAAACGTATAGCCAATCTCGGGCATCACCTGGGACTGGTTTACATCTGGAATGTGGTATTCAACTGGATCTTCAAGCGAAACAACGTTTGATTTCTCACGATCAAGTTCGTTGAGGATTGAGTAGAGTGTTGTTGATTTTCCAGATCCTGTTGGACCCGAAATAATGATAAGTCCATATGGACGAGAGAGCGCATTGCGAATCATCTGCAAATGTTCTGGAGAAAGACCAAGACTCTCAAGACTCTTCACACCTTTTTCAGTGTCCAAAATACGAAGCACGACTTTCTCTCCATAATATGAAGGAAGTGTTGAGACACGAAAGTCGATCTTGCGTCCGCCGATCTTTGCAGAAAAACCACCGTCTTGTGGCTTACGCTTTTCATCAAGACGAAGCTTGGCCAAGATCTTAATGCGCGCAACAACACCGGCATACACAGAAAGCGGAAGTACGAGCGATGTATGAAGCTGGCCATCCACGCGAAAGCGCACCTTTACCTTGTCCCCCGTGTTTTCAATATGGATATCAGACGCATTTCCTTCAGTTGCGTGATTGAGAATAACCGCCACAATTTTAATGATCGGTGCTTCTTCAACAATCTTTTCTTCTTCCCCTGGTGTGAGCGCATCTTGAATCTTTTTTGCATCATCCATGGAGACATCCGCTGCTTTTGCAATTTCAGTATCAAGCTCCGAAAGCGCTTGGTCCACCTGACCAGACAGACCCTTATACCCTTTAAGGACTGCTTCAAACGCAGGCTCTGAAATAACAAAAAGTTTGAATGGTATGCCTTTACGTTCAGTAATAAACTGGAGTGCATCTGTTGCCTGAATATCTTCTGGGTTGGTGATACCAATAAGAAGCGCTCCATCTTCCATACCAATCGGCACAAAACGATAGTGTTGCACGGAGTCTTCTGGAATATATTTCAAAATATCCGTCGTTATAAGCTTCGGATCAACTGTGCGTTTTGGAAGATGGTAGTATTGGCTTTTTGCGTCGAGGAGCGCCTCCTCAGAAACACCGCGAGCAAGAAGTGCCTGCTCGAGATTGCCATTATACTTTTCATCAGCAAGACGAAGTACGTCGCCTATTGCGTTTTCAGATACGATGCCACGTTGTACAAGTTCTTCAGCAAATGAATTCATGAGGTGTATGAAAAGACTACGCAAACAAAAACCAAGCGGAAATACTATCTAACAGTCCCTTGGGCAGTCTTCCACATAACAACATTACCGGAAGTGATGACACCACCCACAGACGCAACAGCCTTCACGTAGTATGTTGCGTTTGGAGTAAGACCTGTGATTGTTTCCGCAAAAGCACCCGGAGTTGCCTGTGTTTTCTGAGCAGTCTTTGTACCAAGAGCTTGTGTTGATCCATATTCAAACCAACGAAGTGTATCCTGTCCACCCACCGAAAGCGCTCCATTGAGCGTGCTTGCTGTAGCTGTAATAGATGATGGATTGCTTGTTGAAACCTGCGCAGCTGCTATAGACACGTCTGATCCAATTGGTGCAAATGGATTTTGTCGTCCAGGGTTTGTGTCAGGTGGAATAGGGCGAGAAAAATCTTGCAGTGACATAAATGCCTTGCTTGTAAAAATTGAATCGTCGAGTTTGATTGAGCGAATATTGAGAAGGAGCGCGAGGAACTCGCTACTTACAGTGCCACCATCCCCTCCCTCAGCAACTGTCGGAGTGCCCGCTGTTGTCACCAATCCATTTGAAGGAGCGGTAGCATCTTTCTTAAAGAAAGCTGAATAACCCCATACACCAAGGACGACGACAACGGCTAGTATTATGATGTTACGAATGACTGTTTTCATCCCGTTAGAAGCAGGTCGCGATCATACTATCGCTACTGTTTGTTTTATGAAATTGTTCGACTATGGTGAATATCATTTTATTTGAAATATATCGTGACCGCGGCTTCTAACGGGATCAACTATCCCTTAAGCCAGTAAGTTTTAAGCTTGACCGTATATGTGTACACGTTTGGATTGAGTGGGTTGTCAGCAGTAAAGTTGATCGATTCAACATCAGTGAGACGGAGGCTTGATTCAATATCCTTCAAGAATTTACGGAAGTTTTCATATGTTGCAGTTGTTGAAAATTCAAGATGGAACGTGCCGTATTCTTTGTTTGCCTGCGCAAGATCAGCTGCGGACACAGCCGCGAGCGTATTTGCTGTCTGTGCTTTCTGTCCTTCTGTTGCATCAAATTTAATTGCTGCAATTGAAAGACCGTAGCTTTGCGCCATGCGCTGAATATCAATGATAAGACGAATGTTGTCAGCGCTGTCAGGCAAGAGGCTTGAAAGACGATTGAGTGCGTTTGGATCGATGGTGCGATATTTTGTTGAAAGCGCATCACGTTCTGTTTGAAGCTTCTGTGAGTTTGTAAGAGCTGAGTCGTACTGAGACGCCTGTGCTTTCATTTGTTTAACTTGCTGATATGTAGGATTGGTAAACATCACAAATGATGCGATCGCAAGAATAAGAAGGATTGTTGGGAAGATAAATCTCATGACGTGTTACTGGGCGCTCGGCGCAGGAGCTACACTCGACGAAGGTGTAGGGGTTGTTGTCTGTGGAGCAGGAGCGGCTGTTACTGGAACAGCGACACCTGCCTGCGGTGTGATATCAGAAAGATGTGTTACATAGCGCACAAGATCAGGATCCACAGTAAAAGAAAGGTCAAAGAGTACAAAACCGGTGCGCTCATCAAGCGCGAGGTTTGAGAAGATTGCATTGTGAATATTTTTATTGCCAGCAAGCTGATCTGACTGAAGCGCAATAGATGTGTAGTCGCGAGCGCGGCCAGACATACGCACTGGGATCTGCGCTGATGGATCAGTTGGTGTGGTGTATGAAAACTTTGTAAACTGGATACTCTTGAGCGTATTGATTTGCAATGCGTTAAATATTGGAGAAACAACAATGTGATTCTTCAAAAGTTCATTTGCAGAAGCAATGCGACGATCAAGCGTACCGAGCTCAGTAATAAGTGAAGGCTCAAACGCGTTGCGCGCGGCATCGAGCTGGCCCTGCATGCTTACAATACTCTTTGCCACACTCCCCTTATAGAGATAGACGCCACCAGCTGCGACAAGAGATGAGAAGAAAAGAATTGTCGCAATCAATCCAAACAAAGAAACGCCACGTGCCTGTGGTGCACGATCTTCAGCGAGCGGTTTTTTGGGTATAAACGATGTTTGAAAATTTGTATCCACGTGAAATACATTCATCACGGCAGTGTGATACGTCTCACAGCCGGAAATTACCCTTATAGTATATCATCGAAAGTCATTAGTTGTCCTAGCGCATGCTGTGCAAAACACCTTAGTCGAGCTTACGGAGAGCGAGACCAAGCGCAACGGCAAATTCTGGGCCTGTTTCAGCAAGTATTTTTGAAACAAATTCTGGAACGACGACTTTTTCAAACGGATCACCCATAACAACCTCTGTTTTAAACACATCAGTCGCGTGATCTTTAAATCCAGCAAGGAGTGATCCCGCACCAGAGAGGATGATTTTTGAAAGTGCTTTGTTGTTCTTACGTTCAAAATTCTGAATAACACTCGTTGCTTCAGAGAGAATGTAGTCGACAGTAAGGAGTGCTGTATCAGACGCAGCCTTTTCCTCCCCTGTTCCAAGAAGTCCTACACGACGTTTGATATCTTCAGCCTTTTCAAATGGAATCGACATCGCTTTTGAAATTGTCGACGTGATATCGTATGAGCCTTTGTTGATGATATGAAAATTGCGCACGATGCCATACTCAACAACGGCAAGCTTTGTCTTTGATGCGCCAAAGTCTATAAGAAGCACCGCCGAGAGTTCGCGTGAGAATGTCGAACGGATAGCAGAGAAGACTTCGATCTCAAATGTATTAGCTGAAAGACCTGAGCTTGTACCCACAGAGCGATACTTTTCGAGTGTCTCATTGTGAATAGCAGCTACAAGCACCTCTGACTTATCCGGATTCATACCCGCTGGTGTCTCACCGAAACTCTCCTGTTTTCTAGGAATAACCCAATAATCAAGTGAGACTTCTGAGATAGGTACGGGAATATATTTGCGTGCCTCCGTCGGCACAACAGATGCAAGATCTTTTTCGGCGATTGTGCCCGGAAGTTCAACAAGAAACACAAGTGACGCAGACGACGGAATAGAAAGTGCTGCGTCTTTTGAAACAATATTGCCCTCACGAATAGCGTCAGTAACAGCTTTCACCAGCACATCAGATGGGAGATTGGTTGTGGCCCCAACAGGGAGCTGCGCGTATGGACCGAGCGCAAGTGTACTGTACGTTTCAAGCACTGCTTGACCGCCTTTCTTACGAAGCTCAACAAGCTTGATAGACGACGTACCGATATCAACTCCAACGACACGGTCGGATCCTCCAGTACTTACAGATGGGGCTTTTTTGAAGAGAGAGATAATTTTCGAGAATGGATTCATGATTGTTTAGGTAGTATACCCTCACAGGACACTGTTTGTAAAAGGAACCTAGTTTTGCTTCAGTGCAAGCCCGTCGCGAGGCGCGCGCATTGCGAGCATCACGTCCCAGATCTTTGGATCTTCTTGGCCGAGTGCCCATGCTGAGAAGCCGTGCAGATTGTTGTCAGATACAAGCGCAATCTTCTGCTCAAAGCTCTTCTTGTCTTCGTACCACGCAGTCAGACGCTTCCCTCCCTTAATATAGCTGACATAGGAAACTCCAAACTCATCAGACCAGCCCTTCTTAAGGTATGTTTTAGATTTCAAAAGTTTTGCGATGGAAGGATATGTACCAACATGGTCGCGCAATCCTGTCTTATCGCGAATACTCCAGAAGTAAAACGGGATGCCGAGAGAAATTTTCTCCGCGGGAATACGCGCGAGTGAGTAGTTGAGCACATCGCGCACCCATGGAAGCGCAGCAACAGGTCCTTCGGACTTCGAATCGTCGTATGCCATCACTGATACAAAGTCGGCAGCGGCACCGATGCGCGCATAATCAAACGCACCTGTCCAGTTGTCCCATGATCCATCCCCATAGTCTGCCGGATCGTCAGAATGTTTTGGACCCATGGCAACAGAAAGTTGCAATCCGGCTGCGTGAAATACAGGAGCACTCTTTTCGACAAACGCAGAGTAGAGATCTTTGTCTGCTGCTGCCATGTGCTCAAAGTCGTACTGAAAGCCAATATAGTTGCGAGTCTTAGCCTCGGCTACAAGGGCATCGATCAAACGATCCTGCGCAGGAGTTGATGTGAGGAACTGATGCATACCACTTTGACTGAAGTACTGATTGACCACAAGTGGCATAACCTGCGCGCCTGCATTGTAGGCAATACGCAAAATGTCTGGATTTGGAGTACCCAAGAGCGAGCCATCCGGCTTTGAGGCATACGTCTGTGGAGCCACAATATCCATCGAATTTATATGCGCCTTCAGTGAGGCGATGGCACTTTTTGTAGCGGTCACATACAAAAGAGCATGCGGTGACGTGTGTGGAACCGTTTCGGCAGACACATATGAAAACGGACTGAAAACAAATACAAGAAGTAAGGCAATAGTGAGCGTGTTCGGCAAAGCAGACAGACGGGAAAAAGTCCTCGATCGGATGCATGAATGTCTCATGTGTACATATTGTAGCATATGCTTGCGCGCTTCCCTTCCAAATAGTGTATACTGTACGCAGTCGACTATTAGTAAAGCCTAATCTGCATACACATATGCGTGGAGGACACTAAAAGATGACGCAAAAAGACAGCATACGCTGGCTTTTTGCTTTTTAAGACACAAACATGGACGCTCACACTCCCCCACAACTAAAAAATAAGTGTAGTGCCTGCGGTACAAGTCCGGTCAATCACACACTCGCGCGCGTGGTCAATTCCATTTCCGGCATTGTTGAACCACTCGGCCATTTCATCTTCGGATGGATCCCTGTCAAAAATGGTGGCAGACTCATGAACACGCTCGATGGCATACGCTATGTCTTTCTTTCGTCTGTCGGCATGGTCAAGTGGAGCGACGACATCGAAAAAGCAACAACAGGTAGAGCAAAACTCATCTGGCAAGAAGCGCGCGATCGGGGTATCGACATGCAACAAGTCATCATCTGGAAAAAACCAGTCGAGCAGTATCGCGCGAAGATCGATGGCTCGTGGCAGTATTTTGAAAGCCTCCCTATTCCCTCATGGCTTCCCCAAAGCGCCTACGGCTGGCTCGATGACAAATTCATTTTGAAGAAAAAACTCACGCGCGCAGGTATTGCAGTCCCGAAGGCAAAAGTATTTGCCACATGGAGTGGCGCACAGAAAGCATTCGAAGTACTTACAAAACCCATCATCGTAAAACCTCGCGTCGGCACGCGTGGCAGACACACGACGACAAACATC
>CAYTCQ010000022.1:0-8630 GCA_964436485.1 uncultured Candidatus Saccharibacteria bacterium
TGATCTTCACTCCCTTGTACATAAGAGAGCAGTTTTTTGAGTAGATTGTGATACCACGCTCCTTTTCAAGATCGTTTGAGTCCATCGAAGCGGCCTGTTCGTCGACAGCTCCAGTGAAGCGCAAAAGACCGTCGGTCAGAGTCGTCTTTCCGTGGTCCACGTGAGCGATGATTGCGATGTTTCGAATGTCGTTTGCCATATGAGAAAACAAAACGCCCCGAAGGGCTTGTTGTAGGGTCATAATAACACAATTTTTAGAAAATACAAATAAAAAAACATCTAGATTTTAACCAGATGTTTCTCTCAATAGAACTAAGTGACTATTGCCTTTAATAATTGCTCGTTTACGCCAATACTCATTAAAAGCGTTCTTTTCATCGTTGAGCGAAATAAAGCGGCACTTCCACCTGTTTTTAGGATTATCGGCAAAAGATCGACTTTCATCCCATTCAATTTTACAAAACCCCGCAATAGTACCCGACTGGCCAAGAATTGGAAAATAGTGAGGTCGGTCAAATGTTAAAAAATCACCAAGTTCCCTTTTGTTTTGCTCTCGAGCCAACCATTTAATTTGCTGAGGTGTAAACGCAGTTTCATTTGCAATGTACTTACTTTTAATGCAGTGCAGTAATTCTGTTGGTTTAAGGTCACAGCCGATTTCACAAAGAAAAGCTTCCGCCTGTGATGTTTCGCTATACTCAGAAAGTAAGTCATGGTAGCCAACCTTACTAAACGGTACTCCTCGCCTAAAGACTTCGGCTGTTAGTGTTGTCGGTAGATCCGATACTAATTTAGTGCGCCTAGTTTCTTTAATAAAATCAATTCTGTTTTCTTTAAAGAATTCAGTGATTTTATGTTCGTTCCTCGACCAATACACTATCTCGTCGGGTGTCATCTTTTTAGCAACCGCAGCGAGAACTTCTTGGAAGTGAAATACATGGAAAGCATTATTTCTAAACATAAAAATAATTTTTTCTTCACTCTACATTTAATTTTCAAAATGTCAAAAATAAAAAGCCGTACTCGTTTGTACGGCTTCACCTTATGCTCTTTGCACATATCGTCATAGAATTTCTTCCAGCGCTTTTGCTGTTTTTTTGTTTGTTTCAAAATGTTTGCAAGTGCTGTCTGAAATTTTTTAGATTCACGAATACGCTTGATATCATCAACGTACTCTTTGGGTGTAGTAAACATCAGCCGCCAATAAATTTTTTGCTTTTTAAGTGGTTTACCTGGGTACAAAATAGCACTTCCAATACACCCAACAGGACTAACATCAATGATATGCTTCGTATATTTTGTTTCTACCCATGAATGCTGATGATCTTTGAACCACGCTCCATCAACAACACGGACAAATGGGAACGTTGAGGCTACGAGTGTGGCCATCAAGTGACACCACGACACTGCAACCATTTTTTCTCCACTAGAAACATTTGTTATAGAGCAAACAACATCCGCAACAAAACCATTGATAGTCTCATGCGCAAGATGGTCGTGCTGCGAAAAACGATAATCGAGATTATTATTCATGAAAATAATTTTGCTCACTATACCTTAATTTAATTTTTTGTCAAAAATACAAAAAGCTCCCTTGCGGGAGCTTTTTGCTTCTCTTTCGAGAATAAGATTACATATTTTTGAGATCGGCCATAGCCTCGTCAAAACTCTCATCAATGCCTGCGGCCTTTGTGCCACCGTCTGGCTCGTTGATCTTGAGGTTGACGCGTGAATTGTTCTTCATACCGATCACGCGGAGGAGCGTGCGGATAGCCTTTGCAGTGTTACCCTGACGGCCGATGATCTTACCCATATCGGCTGGGTTTACTGAAAGCTTTACGAGAACGCCCATTTCATCAACAGTGCGCTCAATCTTTACATCATTTGGGTTGTCGACCAATGCTTTAACAACGTACTCAAGGAATGCTACATCTAGATCTTTATCCATACCGTTCTTTCTTTCTGAAAACTTGTGTTAAATCGCAGATACTCGACAGTACTGCATTACTAGCGAGTATACCCCACATCGCATCTTTTTGCCATAGAGCAAAAGCCGCACGACTACGTCGTGCGGCTTTTATAGTCTGAATTTAAGCTGCCTTGAGCTCTTTGCGCTTCTTCGTTGGAGCCTTGCGAGAGAGAACGTTCTTTTTCTTTCCTGCAATGATACCCTTTGTAACGAGGAAGTTGTGGACTGTGTCAGATGGCTGAGCACCGACTGACATCCAGTGCTTTACGCGAGCCTCATCTACTTCAACAGTTCCGAGCTTCGGATTATATGAGCCGAGAATTTCGTTAAATTTACCGCTTTTTGCGGCGTTTTTGTGGTCAGTCAAAACGATGCGGAAATGCGCCTCGTTTTTGCGACCTATGCGTTGCATTCGTATCATCAACATATGTGCTGGCTATACTACCAGAAAGAGGGAAAAAATCAAGTATCTATATGCTATTATGGAAATATGAAAAAAAGCCGTCCTCATAAGGACCATTCTCACTCAAAAAAGGCTCCTTCTAAAAAAGGCCAGCCTCATCCAAAGCACAGCGTGACCCTTGAGGGCTTTATGACCATTATCGGCAAAGGCGGCGGGATCATCCGCACTGACCAGTACCCTGACGGTGTCCGTATATACGAAGAAAATCTGAACACAGCCCTCCATGGAGATGAGGTGTCTTTTCGCATTATCCAAAAGCGCAAGAATGAGCTTGTGGGTGCCGTCAGTCAGATCATCTTGCGCGCAAAAACAGAATTTACCGGCACGCTCATACAAAAAGATGGCGTGTATTATTTGAAGCCGTCAGATCCAAAAATGTATGTCGACATCACCATCCCAAAAGATAGATTAAATGGCGCACAGCATGGCGATCGTGTGTATGGAAAAATGGATGACTGGAAAAACGCGCGGGCCTTCCCTACTGGCTCCATCATTCGCGTGCTCGGCAAACCACTTGAACATGAAGCTGAGATGCAGGCCATCGCGCTTGAGCGCGGATTTGAAGAAGCCTTTTTTGATGAAGTTCTTGCTGAAGCAAAAGTCATCGAAAAGCGCGGCATCACAGAGGAAGACTTGCGTGGTCGCAGAGATTTTCGAAAAATCGTGACGTTTACTATCGATCCATACGACGCGAAAGATTTTGACGACGCAATTTCTGTCGAAGGTCTCGCAAATGGAGATGTAGAGATCGGCATTCACATTGCCGACGTGTCACACTATGTACAGCCGAAGACTGAGCTCAACAAAGAAGCGCTTGAGCGCGGGACTTCCGTATATCTTGTCGATCGCACGATCCCGATGCTTCCACGTGCGCTTTCAGACGATCTGTGTTCCCTCCTCCCACATGTCGACAGACTCACAATGAGTGCCGTTGTCACATTCGACAAAGATGGCAATGAAAAAGGCGCATGGTTTGGCCCATCGGTCATTCACTCTGCACATCGCTTCACATATGAAAGCGCACAGGAAGTGCTCGACGGTGCGCCACACAAATACAAAGAAGAGCTCGAAGTTGCAGCACTCATCGCGCGCAAGCTCGGCAAAGCGCGTGCGGCAAAAGGTGCGCTCGTACTTGAGCAGGAAGAAATAAAAGTGCTCATCGATGCAAATGGCACACCGACAAAGATCGTAAAGAAAACTCGCACTGAAAGTCACACGCTCATCGAAGAGCTCATGCTCCTTGCAAACAGACGCATTGCAGAATTTCTCCAGCGTGGCGGTAAGGCAAAAGTACAAGGCGAAAGTCCGTACGCCGTCATCTATCGTACACACGATAGCCCAAGCGCTGAAAAGATGGAAGATCTTTCATTCTTTATGCGCTCGATCGGCTACCCCATTCAAGTGAGTAAAAAAGGATTTCTCGATCCAAAGGCGCTCGGAGAAGTTTTGAAGAAGCTTGAAGCAGGTGACCTGAAACAAACAGTGCTTTCAATGGTCATTCGCTCAATGGCAAAAGCTATCTACTCAACAAAAAATATTGGGCACTACGGACTTCAATTTGACGACTACACACATTTTACTTCTCCAATCCGCAGATATCCTGATCTCGTCGTGCATCGCCTCTTGCGCCTCGCGCTTGCTGGCAAGCCAGTGCCTGCAGGTATGCGCAAATCATACGAACGTGTCGCTCGCCTGTGTAGTATGGCCGAGGTACGCGCTGCTGAAGCGGAGCGCGAAAGCGTAAAGCTCAAGCTCACCGAATACATGGCGATGCATGTAGGAGAAATCGTCACAGGCACGATCACCGGCATTGCCGACTGGGGTATCTACGTCAAAGACAAAGAGACAACGGCTGAAGGACTGATCGGACTTCGCACGCTCGGCACAGAAGCATTCCGCATCGATCCACGTCTTGCGACGATTACCGGACTTGAATCAGGGCGATCATTTCGAATTGGTGATACAATACAAGTACGAATCGTGCGCGCGGATCCGCACAAAAGACAAATAGACTACGAGCTTGTCTAACCGAGATGCATAAATACGAGGATAAAAAAATTTTGTTTGCCCTACTTGCTGTCGCACTCGTGGCAGGTTTTTCTGGCACTATTTTTGAAAGTGTAAAAACACAGCTCGCCCAAGTGCACACGCTCGGCGAAGCATCCGTCATCGAAGCTACAAAAAATCTCGCGCCAACAACACCCATCCCGCCAGAAATAACACTCGGATTTGTTGGAGATATTATGCTCGACCGTGGCGTGGAATATCAGGTACAAAAAAATCTCGATGGTGATTTTTCAAAACTATTTGCAAACGCAAGCTTCCTCAAAGAGCCTGACATTATGTTTGGCAACCTTGAAGGCCCAATCAGCGACAAAGGCTCTGACGCCCACAATCTCTACTCGTTTCGCATGGATCCACGCGTGGCGCCCGTGCTTCGTGATGCTGGTTTTGATGTTGTCTCATTTGCCAACAATCATGTCGGTGACTGGAAGCGTCCGGCATTTGAAGACACACTCGCACGTCTTTCTTCAGCCGGTATTCTTGCCTGCGGTGCTGGCATGAACAAACAAGAAGCATCTGAGCCTGCAATCATAAATGAAAACGGATTTACTGTCGGCTTCTTGTGCTTTAGTGATGTCGGACCAACTGGCATGGCAGCAACGGACACACAAAGCGGTATCTTGCTTGCAAGCGATCCAAATTTTGCAGGCATCGTACGCACAGCTGCGAACAAAGTAAACGCGCTTATCGTCTCCTTCCATTTCGGAGAAGAATACAAGACCGCTCACACCGCACGCCAGCAAGAGCTCGCGCACCGCGCGATCGACAATGGCGCAGTCTTTGTCGTCGGCGCACATCCACATGTCGGACAAGATAGTGAAATATACAAAACAGTGCCGATCTTCTACAGTCTCGGCAACTTTGTCTTCGATCAAAACTTTTCAAAAGATACTCAAACAGGGCTCTTCGTCAGCGCGATCCTTAACGGCACAAATGTCTCAAATACACTCGTGCACAAGATCCGCTTCGACAAAAACTTTGCTCCTTCGCTCGTAGAATAAAAAAGACGGCGTCATAGTTTTTTAACTACGAGCCGTCTTAAGTTTTTTCTCTTGCTTTTCGATATATTTCATACCGATATAAATGATCCAAATGCAAACAAACACCATTTGGATAAACATTTCTAAGCGGTAAAAACGCTCATCATCGAAAGGAAGAAACTGAAAGCCCTCATGGACACAGCTTCCTGGAAAAATGAGTGGGAGCAGAGAACGAGTCAATCGAAATGCTATCTGTTTCAATGTGCGTTGATTTTATTACTGCACATTATATCACGCAAATTGTCAAAAGTCAAGAAATAAAAATAGCCCTTGTGGATAAAGGGCTATTAATAAAATCGACAAATGCACTGAATCTAGGTTGTTTGCACTTCTGCTGACTCTTCTTTTTTTTGTTCAACGAGCTCAATAACTGGTCCACCGAGGCATCGAAGCGTCGGGACAAGTACTGTACTCCGCACCTTTTCCCCTGCCGGCTTTAACTTAAGCTGTCTTTCGGTGTGTAATATTTTTGCTTGCAGTTCAGGAGAACCAAAAATAAAGAGGCAACTGACAACAATACACACCAACACCAGAGTGAGCACGAGCCCAACAAGTGTGTAGCCAATACTACGACCGAAAGTTTCAGGGTGCATAACAGAAGGGACAATGTGCGAGTAAAGCACGTAACACCAAAGTATCAGGAGGATGTTTACTCCGATTATTTTTTTCAGATTCATATTCGAAACCATTTTAGGTTAAAAAACAAATTGAAGCTCACTGTACGCCTTTTGGAGGTAGCTGTAAAGGGCTGTTATCCCCCTCCCCTCCTTTTTGAGGAGGGGGTGACTCGTACTCGAGTCGGGGTGGTGATCTTATGAAAGCTCACTTGCTATCTTTTGCAAAACCCCGCTCATATTTATATTTATTTCTCTATTTGTGAAACGAAGCACTTTGACCCCATATTCGGCTAACTTTTTACTTCGTTTTTCATCATAAAAAATAGCCTTATCTTCAAAATGCTGCGACCCGTCTATTTCAATACCTAGCTTTTTACTCGGGCAATAAAAATCAAGAATGTACGGACCAATACTGTGTTGTCGCCTAAACTTACACCCTAAGCGCGAGCTCCTTAATTCTCTCCACACAAGCATCTCCTGCGGAGTAGCATTATTGCGAAGATGTTTTCTTTTTCCAAAAAGACCCCGATGATTGTTTAAAGTCATACAGATCACCACCCCTTAATCCCCTCCTCAACAAGGAGGGGAAATTATTTCAAATTACTTCGCGATCTTGACCGCCTCGTCAAACTTGATAGACAGGAGTTTTGAAGCACCTTCAAGTCCCATCGTGACTCCGTAGAGCACTTGGGCGCGACTCATCGTCTCGCGGTTGTGCGTGACCACAATAAGATGCGAGTGCTTTGAGAGCGTGTCGATCATGTCGCCGTAGCGGCGCGAGTTGGCCTCGTCGAGCGCCGCGTCTGTTTCGTCGAGTACGAGAAATGGCGGCGGGTTGACCTGACTCATAGCAAAGAGGAGTGCGATCGAAACGAGTGAACGCTCACCACCTGAGAGCATATTGAGGTCTTTTACTTTTTTGTGCGGAAGCGAGACATTGATCTCCACTCCGTGTTCAAATGGAAGAGCATCGTCATCACCAGAAGTATCGAGTTCTTCATCACGGCTGCGTTTGTGTTCGACAACGACAGACAGAAAGGCACTGCCTCCATTGAACATTTGTTTGAAAAATTCTCCAAACTGCAGATTGATCTTTTCTATACCCTCTTTAAACGTACGCTCGATGGTATCGCGCAATTCATGTATGAGCTCACGAAGCGCGGCCATGCTCTGCTCAATGTCTGCAAGCTCGCGTACAAGAAATGCATCGCGATCTTTTGTCTCTTCGTATTCTTTCAAAATTTCTCCTCCACTTGCTCCACCAATATCTTCAAGCTTGATCTTGATGCGCTCAAGCTTGCGGTGCAGTGCTTCACGCTCTGCGATCTGCTCTGCTGTGTCTGCCTGATGCTGCGGATTTTGAACAACATGAATGATATGTCCAAGGAGTGGCTCAGCCTCTTTTATTTCTTCAGCCAGCACTGCCTTGCGTGTATCAAGCGCTGCTCTACGAAGCGCGCATTCACGAAGCGATCCTTCAAGTGTGGCTCTGCGGGCAGCACCTTCATATGATGATCGTTCAGCCTCACGTTCCTGTTTTTCAATAAAGACAAGGCGCTCTCGCAAGCGAGCAATCTCTGCGCGGATAGATGAAAGCATTGCATCTATTTCAGAAACTTTCGCCTCAAGGCCTGCACGCTCCTGCTCTATAGCCTGCTTCACAGATTCTTTGTTTGTATCAACAGGCGCCCCAGACATAGACTGAGTAAACGCCTGCACTTTTTTGAGCATTGAAGAAAGCACTGACTGAATACCGAGCACATCATTCATGCCTTGTGCTTCGGTAATAGCAGCCATTATTTCATCACATAGATTTTGCGTGGCTTCGCGTGAGATATCTGGAGTACCTGTTGTTTCTTGTACGACAGAAAGCGCGTCGAGTTTTCCTTCGATGCGTCCAATGGCGCGACCAAGATCTTCACGCTGGCGAAGAAGGCCGTGCTGTTTTTCTTCAGCAGTGCGGATGGATTCATATATCTGCGCGCGCTCACCTTCATGAGCACTGCGTGCTTCTTGTACAGGCGCGCTTGGAAGACTGACGAGTTCTGTGCGCAGCGCCTCTTCTTCAACACGAAGAGCTGTGTCTAGGAATGCAACGGAAGCAGACTCTGTCGATGCGTATTCAGAAAAGAGCGTGTCGAATTCTTTTCGGAGCTCTTCACCTTTCTGTATTTTTTCTACTTGCTTGCTGAGGAATGAAAGGTGCGGAGCAAGTTCGCGTCTGAGCGCCTGCACTTCTTTCATGTTTTGTGCGGTCTTTTCAAGTTTGCGCTCGCTGTCACGAATGCGCATTTGATACACCTTCAGTCCCAGCGCGTCTTCCACCATTGCTCTTCGATCACGCGCAGATGCAGAAAGAAGTCTGTCGGCCTCACCTTGTGAAATGATGTGGTGTCCTGACGTACCAATATTTACTGAGCCGAGAAGCTCTTGAATGTCTTTGAGGCGCACGCTTGTGCCGTTGATGAAATACGCAC
>CAYTCQ010000023.1:0-8492 GCA_964436485.1 uncultured Candidatus Saccharibacteria bacterium
TTTTACACCCTGCCTCTTTAGCAAAGAGGTACGTTAGACCACTCTGACACGGCTCCGTATGTGGTGCACTCTAGCATATTAGCCTTGTTTTTTCTATATATTGTGAGCTTTGCCTCTCTTGTGATACACTCGCCGTACTGGCTACACTGAATCAACAAGATTCAGTCGCCCGAACAGCACCGCTGTTAAGGGAGGGTTGGATGAGTGGTTTAAATCAACGGTTTACTAAACCGTCGTCCTTAAATTAGGACCGTGAGTTCGAATCTCACACCCTCCGCACATGAGTACTATTGCTCTCGGCCTTGTGCACGGCAGATTTCAGCCTCCGCACAATGGGCATATTCGATACATCCTCGCAGCGCTCGACAAATGCGATCGCCTCCTCATTGGCATCTGCACCCCTACTCTTTGTACTACCGAAGAAGCAGATCGTACGGGCTATCCATGCACACCGGAGCAAAATCCATTTTCATACGAAGATCGAGTAGAGATGATCCGTCGCGCGCTTGATGAGCTTCACATAGACCAAAACAGATACTCATTTCTTCCCTTTCCGAGCGACTACACAGACATCGCAGATCTTGTTCCATCTGAGACGGTGTTCTGTATGAGCGTCTCTGGCCCTGCCGATCATGAAAAGATCGCCCACCTTTCCTCACAAGGATGGAAAAGCGAGATTGTATTTGAAGCAGGAGAAGCTAGAGAACGCAGTGGCGCCATCCGTGAAGATGCCAAAAAAGGCGGGACTGCGTGGAAAGAATCCCTCCCCCACGCAGTGGCGCAGTATATACAGGAGAAAAACGGTGGTATGTTACAATAGCCCCATATATGCCAGACGACCTAGACCTTCTTCGGAAGGAAAATGAAGAGCTCAAAAATCAGAACGCTGTAAAAAGCGATCTCATCTCCATCTCTGCTCACCAGCTCCGCACATCACTTTCTGCGGTGAAGTGGATTTTGAAAATGTTTCTTGATGGCGACTTTGGCACGCTCACTCCTGAACAAGCAACGTTTGTCAAAAAAGCATTTGAGTCTGATGAGCGCATGATCACGCTCGTCAACGAAATGCTGTCCATCAACCACGCAGAGGATACGCTCAATGCACTTCATACATCTGCAACAGATCTCGTAAAACTGCTCGATGAAGTCGTCTTCGACTTTACGGGCGAGTCATACAAGCTCGGCATTGAGCTTATCTTCCTCAAGCCCGACCATGCTCTTCCGACTGTTACTGTTGATCCAGAAAAAATCCGCGTCGTCATGCAAAACCTCATTGAGAATGCTATCAAGTATTCAGACAAAGGCAGCCGCGTATTTGTAAACATCCGTGAAGATGAAAAGAATATAGAAATCTCTGTACGTGATACAGGTATCGGTATCGAAGAAAAAGACCAGCCTCGCATCTTTGAAAAATTCTTCCGCGCGGAAAATGCTCAAAAGCAGAATTCTATCGGATCAGGACTTGGGCTCTACACCATCAAGCGCATCGTCGAATCCCACAACGGGAAGCTCTGGTTTGAAAGCAAAGCTGGCGAAGGCACGACCTTCCACGTCTCCCTACCCCGCGCCTAAGCGATATGCTATGCTAAACGCATAACGATTATTAAAGAAACACCAAAGACCCATGCCTAAAAAAGTACTTATAGTTGAAGATGATAGTTTCCTCCAAGGACTTGCCTCAAGCAAGCTTGAGAAAGAAGGATTTTCTGTAACAGGCGCTTCAAACAGCGACGAAGCAGCACGCGCGCTCGATGCCGACACACCAGACATGATCCTTCTTGACCTTGTTCTCCCAGGGACTGACGGCTTCGGTATCTTGAAAAAGATCCGCGAAGGCATCAAGACAAAAGATACTCCTGTTATTGTCTTTTCAAACCTTTCAGACGATTCAGATATCAAAAAGGCAAAAGATCTCGGCGCGACCGACTACATGGTCAAGTCAAACTTCACCCTCGACGAACTCGCAGAGAAAATTAAAGAAATATTGAAATAAAAAAATCCCCCGTGTTTAGGGGGATTTTTAATATGCGTGCATAAGTGCATATTTTTTAATGGCCGACTTCCAGCCCTCAAAACTAAAATACTCAACTTTAAAATCCATTAATTCTTTCAAATTGACGAACCGCTGGATAAGAGATTGAAAAACAGTTTGAATACTGAGGTCGTTTCCAAAAGAAGGATTTGCTTCAAAATAATTGAGGAACCCGGGGAAAAATTCAGACGGATTAATCTCAAGCAGAGTCTGTACAGTTTCATGCTTGAGTGGGTCTTGTACATTGATCTCATGTTGATTGATAGCAGAGATGACTGCATCAAAAAGACTTGTGATGTGGGTAGATGGTGCTTTTTCAAAAAGAAGGCTTTGTAGCATATGATACGATTTGGCTTTATCCTACTTATAAGCTAATAACTGTCAAATGATGGGGGTCTGATAGAATACAGTCATGCAACTCACCGACCCCCTCGAAAAACACTTCCGCCTGCAGGACGCGCAGAAGAAGGCTCTTGCCCGTCTTGGCCTTACGACAATCCGCGACATTCTCTACTACTTCCCTGTCCGGTATACAAACGTGAGCGAGATCAAGCTCGTGCGCGATGTCGTGGCCGGCGATAGCGTGACACTCTACGGACGCATCGGCAAACTCAAAACAAAGAAGGCTTTTCGATCAAAGATGCCTATGGGCGAAGCAGTGCTTGAAGATAGCTCAGGTTCCATTAAAGTCATGTGGTTCAATCAGGCCTACATGGCAAAGATGGTCCACGATGGCGACATGGTCGAGCTCTCAGGAAAGATCGCATCGGGCAAGCAAGGTCTGTATCTTTCAAATCCAGAACTCAAAGAAAAAAATGCTTTGCCGATCGACTCGCATGGATCGCTCTTTGGTAAAGACACTGAGGCCGCGCAAGTCTTCGGCTTCCCTATCTATCGCGAGACGCGTGGTATCACCAGTCGCTTCATCTATCACACAGTCGAAAAAATTATGAAGAGCGGTATCGTGCAGACAATGGAAGAATATATTCCCGACCAGATACTTTCAGAATACAAACTGCCAAAGCTCTCAACGGCACTTGTCTGGATGCACGCTCCACAAAATGAAAACCACGCCACAGCCGCACGCAAACGCTTTGCGTTTGAGGAAGTCTTTTTTATACAGCTTGCTCGAAAGATAGATCGTATCGACTACGAGAAAAATAAGTCGTACCAGATACAGAGTGACCAAAAAGACATTGCTTCATTTGTCGAGCGCTTTCCGTTCAAACATACAGAAGGTCAAACACGCGCTATCGAGACAGCGCTCGAAGATATGGGCAAAGAGCACCCGATGGCTCGCCTACTCGAGGGAGACGTGGGCTCAGGTAAAACAGCAGTGGCTGCGACGCTTTCGTATGCAATTATAAAAAATCGCCCTGATGGAAAAAGTTTTGGAAATCTACAGGTAGCTTACATGGCACCAACCGAAATTCTAGCAACTCAACATTTTGAAAACTTCATTCAGTATTTCAAACATACGGGCATTTCAGTCGGACTCATCACGGGCTCAGGTTGCAGAAAATTCCCTACCAAGGTCGCATCGGCACGTGAACCATGGACAGATATTTCGCGTACCCAGCTTTTAAAGTGGGTCGCAAACGGCGAGATCCCTATACTCATCGGCACGCACGCGCTCATTCAAAAGAGCGTGAAGTTTAAGCATCTCGCGCTTGCTATCATTGATGAACAGCATCGCTTCGGCACCATGCAACGCAAAAAGCTCGTCACAAAGGAAGGCTTTGCTCCGCATCTTCTTTCAATGACAGCCACGCCTATTCCCCGCACGCTCGCGCTCACCATCTACGGCGACCTCGATCTCTCACTGCTTGCCGAGATGCCACACGGACGAAAACCAATCATCACTGATATTGTCCTGCCAGGCAAGCGCGACGAGGTGTATGAAAAAATCCGCGCCGAGCTTACAGCCGGCAGGCAGGCGTATGTGATCTGCCCACGCATAGACGAACCAGACGAAACAAAAGAAATGGCACTGCAGGCAAAGTCTGTCACGGCTGAAGCTGCGCGACTGAAGAAAAAAGTATTCCCCGAATATACCATTGGCATCCTGCACTCAAAGATGACAAAGCAGAAAAAAGAAGACGTCATGGAGCGCTTTGCAAAGCATGAGATCGATATACTGGTAGCAACAAGTGTCGTGGAGGTGGGAGTAAACGTGCCAAATGCAACTTCGATAATCATCGAAGGAGCCGACCGCTTCGGTCTTTCACAGCTCCACCAGCTCCGTGGTCGAGTCATCCGTTCAAATCATCAGGCCTACTGCTATCTCTTTGCCGAAAGTAAATCTGACAAGACAAACGACCGCCTCAAGGCTATCAAGACTGCCAAAAATGGCTTCGAGCTTGCCGAGCTTGATCTTGCGCTTCGCGGTGCGGGAGAACTTGCCGGTACAAAACAGTGGGGCATCACCGACCTTGGCATGGAAGCCATTAAGAATATAAAAATGGTAGAAGCCGCCCGCAGTGAAGCACAGAAACTTCTTACGCAAGATCCAAGCCTTATCTCACACCCCCTACTCAAACAACTACTTGATATCAAAAAAATTGAAGTGCATTTTGAATAAATAAAAAAGCGACTACGAGAGTCGCTTTTCATTCGTTGTGCTGTTTATTCGTATCAAATTACTTAAGTAATTTTACAGCTCTTCCATCGATATAGAGGAAGTATATACCTGCTGTAAGGTCGCCTAAGTTTATCTGATTTTTTGCAGTAGTGAGCTGCACGTCCATCAGATGTTTTCCTGAGATGTCAGTAATGTATCCAGTTTGATTTTTAGACAAACCTTCAACATATACAATGTCCGTCACGGGGTTTGGATATACACTCACTTTTTCTTTTAAAAGCTGGTGTACTTCTACAGAATAGAAAGAAAATGATGTTCCTGAGCATCCCCAGCCATCACTGACTTGCACACTGTATGAACCCGGTTCTTTTGGAACGTAGGTGCTTTGTGTTGCACCGCTAATAGGATTCCCGTCTTTATACCATTGGTACGAGAAACCTGTAAGCGAGCAACGAAGAAGTGAATCACCTTCGTTGTTAACAATTGGCGCATAGTTTGCACATACATGATACTTCAGTATGTGCGCACTATGAGTACCTGCTTTGTTGGAAAGTGTATGAGCACCTGTACTATCTATATATGTCGAGCTTCCAGTCATGGACGCTGACGCATAGAGATTGCCATCGTGATCAAATGCATAATCATGGCTTGTAAAATCGGTACCCGAAGGTATGTCTACGGTTCCGCCAATCCCTAAAGACTGGTTGAACGTATATACCGTAGGTGTATACGAACCTACTAACCAACTTGATGGACCAAGGGCTATTACACCACCACCGCCAAATTCATTGATTCGTACAGAGATCGGTAGCATATAACTTGCCGAAATATACAGCGGTGAAGTTGTCGCAGTAACTGTACTAAATCCAGGACTGTACTTGCGTACTGTGAGATAGTAGCCAGATGTTTTTGGGAAACCAGCTACCTCTAAGGAAGCGACAACCCAATAACCAGTAGCTGTCATCTCAGACGAGATGGCAAGTTCAGACCATGGACTTGGTGGAGCAATATCATTACGAGATGCTGCGCCAAGTTTTTTGCCTTTAGGAGAGAAGCTAACAGTAAATACATTCCACGCACTACTATTTGGAGCATTGAGCACTGTGCTCGCAGATCCTAGCGTATCAAATACTGTTATTGTTCCCTGAAACTGTCCGGTAAAATGTACAACGCCATTAACGTATTGAACATTGCACATTTTACTTTGGTACATACTTGCAAAGTAGTAACTCCACTTGATTGCATTTGTAGAGTCAAAGCCTAAAACCCAGCTATTTATACCCCCAACCGTTTGGGTTGTGGCAGCGTAGCCATTGAAATTCGAATCGACTGAAATGTCGTTTATCACATACGAGGCAAGCCCCGTTGTTGTGATGTTTGTACCATCTTTTTTGATGGTCACCATTGTTGCGTATGCACCGTGTTGGTTTGTCGCAACATAGATTTTGTCACCACAAGGGCTGAATGCGATCTTACTTATCGTAATGTCGCGAATATCACCTTGTGTCGGTCCTTGCAAAGTCACTTTGCGCGCCCATACAACGTCGCCATTTTTTTTGTATTTTACAATACAAAGAGCAGCGTTTGAGTTGTCGGCGGTTGTCAGCGTGTCACCATTGGGAAACGATTGCTTTCCAATAAATGGGTACGCATTATACAGATAGGTGTCTGGGCTCATTCTGATAGAGCCTGCATTACTGGTGTCGCCTAAACGATACATCCAGTCTACTTTTTGGGCCTTCGATGGAAGGCTCAGTATGCCCGTTAAACAGGCAATTAGTAACAGTTTTGCCTTCATTTTTGCACGTTTTTAGTTATGTTAACGAATATTTTTACAGTTTTTACAGTATCACTAAAAGGATACAGTATTGACAGGTTCTGTCAATACTGGTCTTGTTTTTCTCTGGATTACGGGTGGATAACTTTTAAGCTCCTTGGACCTCTTGAGCAACACCCGAAACACGCAGTGGTGACGCGTTAGCGCCATAGCTAATCGAAAACGAGAGCTTGATATGTTTGCCATTTTTTGCAGAAAGAGTCATTTCCCCTTCAGTAAGGGACTTTTCAAAGGCACGCGTGAGTGTTTCTTTAAAAATAGTCTGACTCTCAAACGGAAGGGCTTCAACGAAGAGACTCTCTTTTGAAGGATTTCCTCCTCCGAGCCCAAAGAGCGCGGACACGAGATCGTCACACGCAAACGCACCTGTTGCTGGAGTGAGCGACCACTGCCCTACATGCGCGCGAGCAAGCACCTCGCCGGTACGACGCATTTTTGATTCAAGCGACGCATGCATCTGGCGATATTCTGACGCAGTACCGAGGGTACGACGGAAATATAAACCAATCACAATAAAAAGTCCGGCGATAAGAAGACCGATCAAGCTGATGCCGACCACGGCAGAGACGAGCTCTTGTTTCCAGTGATACGCATCGACATCCATACCAATAATGGCAGTCATCGCGCCATCAGTCGTGCGGACGGGTGCATATGCAGATACCCATGTACCCCACTCGTCGGTGTATGGCCCTTCGGTAAATGTTGCTGCCTTGCCGTAGTTTGAAAATTCGAGCGGACTTGTGTCTTCATATACCTGTCCCGGTGGAGAATAATCCTTACTGTCTGGATGCTCCGAATCAACGAGGAAGTACAGCTTCGTGTTGTTTGAACGCATGAAGTATATAAAACGAGCATCAGGGTTGAGTCTGCGGAGATCGTAGAGAGTATTCTTGATGTTGTTATACGCATCACTTTGCAGATCAGCACTTGTGCCAGAGAGGCCGGCTATCGCGTCAGCATCAGTCAGGTATGCAAACGACGAAATACGCGTAAGTAGATTTGCGCGGTTTGATGCATCAATACGATACGCGACAACAAACGACAGGAGTACAGCTGCTCCAACGACAATGCCGGCACACACAAAAGAAAATGTAGCCCAGAGTGGCGAAAGGGCTTTTGGTTTTTGAGTAGAAGAAGGTGTGTCCATACGTGCTTAGTATATCGCACGCACGCAAAGAGGACTAGCTGTTTTTGTTTGAGTGGATTGTGCGCGCAAGACTTTGCAGGTCTACGACCTCGTCTGTCTCGTCCACGATCTCCCCTACGAGCGTCTCAAGTACATCTTCGAGCGTGACAACACCTGTTGTACCGCCAAAATCGTCCTGCGCGATCGCCATGTGGACACGTTTACCGAGAAAGAGTTTCAAAAGATCGTCGGCGTGTATTTTTTCTGACACAAAGAGCGCGGGCTTCATAAAGTCTGCGATTTTCTCTTCATCCTTGTCTGCTGCAAGCGCTGTGAGAATATCGCGCGAATGACAAATACCTTTGATCGTATCGAGAGTGCCTTCATAGACTGGATAGCGCGAGTATGGCTTATGCGTCATGATTGTCTTTACTTCACGGATCGTCACTTCAAATGGAAGTCCCTCGATGACAGTGCGCGGAGTCATGATATCTTTTGCTGTCAGATCGTTGAGTGTGAAGGCTCGCGCGATGAGCTCTTGTTCATCTGCTTCGATCGTCCCCTCCTCTTCTCCCATTTGTGAGAGCATCTTGAGCTCGTCTTCAGACACCGTCGTGCCTTTTTTGATAAAACGACGCATGAGAAATTCAATCGCGATCGTAATTGGAGTAAAGATCCATGCCAAAAATAAAACTGGCGGTGCCCAAAACAGTGCAATTGGGCGAGCATAATTTTCACCGATCATCTTCGGAATAATTTCTCCAAGCAAGATAATGGTAAACGTAAGTACTGTTCCAACAACACCGATGATCTCGTTGCCGTATGCTTCAGTCGCAAGATGACCGACATACAAACTACCTGCAATCGTGATCGTATTGTTCAAAATAACGAGCATGATGACAGAGCTATGAATACG
>CAYTCQ010000024.1:0-4427 GCA_964436485.1 uncultured Candidatus Saccharibacteria bacterium
TATGTCGGGCGAAAATGGGGCAAGTACTTCGGCGATATAGTCGCGCGCAGCGTCTTTTTCACTCTCTTTTCCGCGCCACGTGACTTTGATGATCGTTGAAAATGGCGGGTAGTTGTACGCTTCGCGCTCGTCGAGCTCGGTGCGATACCAGCTGACATAGTTGTTGGCTTTGATGAGACCAATGATGGGCTCGTCGGGATTTTTGGTTTGCACATAGAGTTTACCGCGCGTGCGTTCGGCGACAGTCAGAAAAAGATTGATGATGCGTTCGCTTGTGCGATAGCTTGGAATGTTGAAGAGCGTGTCGAACGACACAATAATAGAAGCAGACACCATCTCGCTCACATAAAAGAGAGCCATCTCTGTGCCGACGAGTACTCCGTATGGAGCTGTGGCGAATGCTTGCGCTATTTTGCGAGCTTCGGCGCGCGTCGGTGTGGCTTCACGATCGATACGAAAGACTGGTAGGTCAGGGAAGAGGCGCTTGATCTCTTCTTCGACAAAAGCCGTGCCTGTACCAATGGCCGAGAGGTTCCAGCTGTTACACCTGTCACACTTTTGTTCAGACGGTCGGTGTTGTTTGCATTTGTTGCAGATGAAGACGCGCCTACCGTTTCCTCCACTATAGAGCACGAGTGGAGCCGAGCAGTGTTCACAGTTGAGCACATTGCCGCAGTCGCGACAGCGCGTGAATGTCGCAAGTCCTGTGCGAAGCGCGAATGCAAAAATATGCGCTTTTTTTGACGCAGCTTGTCCGAGCAGTGCGCGCACTTCTTCTGAAAGCGCAGGGATTTGCTCGCTACGCGCGCGAAGTGGTAGCTGGTCTGGCACACCATGCGGAATGACATCGATTTCAATCGGCGCGAGCGCGCGGAATGTGATCGGCGCGACTGTACCAAATTCTTTCATATCGAGACGACCGAGCGTTTCAACACGCAAGAGACTATCTCCGACGATGAGTTTTTTACCAGCAGTGCGAGCAAGGATTTCTATAATCACTCGGAAGTCGTACGAGGGAAGTGTGGGTGTAGCATATGCGCCAGAATTTTCATGTTCCAAAATGACAGTTTCTGTATCGGCACGCATAAGTGTGGCATACGCTGGTGTACATACAACAACAAATGAATGCTTTTCAGTGGCAAGACGCTTGAGTGTGTCGCCGAGTTTTTTGCGAGCAATGTCACTGTGAAGTGTGACGACGAAATCAGAAATACCACGTGAGAGTGCTTGAGCAAAGAGCTCGCAGTCTGCAATCGTAGGTACGACAACAATAAGTGACTCTTTGCGAGCAAATGCCTCACGGACTGATGTGCGATAAAACGAGATGCGTTCATCAAGTGGCGCTTGAAAGAGGAGGCGTTCTGGCTGAAGATCTTCATCGAGAATTTTTTTAGGTTCTTTTTCAGACGATCCATACAGAGAATAGTCTGGCACGATGAGGTCCAAGATCGTGCCTTTTGTGGTCCGATAGTAGCGACTTGCCAGTACTGCTGTTTCAAATACGTACGGAGGGATGGGCTGGCCAGCTTTTACTTTTGCCACACGCTTGAGCTTGAAGTCGCTAGATTTGAGAGCCGCTTTTTCTTCGCGCGCATCTTTTGATCCAATGACAACTGCGTCAATGAGCTTTGACCGCAGGGGTACTGAGACAAGCGCGCCGTCGGCAATCGCTTCGGCTGAGAAGTACGTGAGCGTGTCTTTCGGTAGACCTTTTTTGATGGGTACGACCTCGATGATGAACATATAGGCACATTAAACCATGAGAAGCTTAAGAAGGTGTAGTTCTCTCAAAACTATTGACGGAATTTAAAAAAGTATGTATTTTTATATAAAATAACTTGTTATGATCTACATATATAGATGCCTTGCTATTATTGTCGCTGGAATTTGTTTTCTCACTCCAGTTGATCAATTAATCATTTCCTTACCTTATGTACACGAATTTTTGAAAGATAATATTTGGCTGGTAGTTATTGGATATTTTGCAAGTGTGATTGCTTTAGGGCTTTGTATTATCACCATATTTATTTTGTACGTTGCCCATCATGATGACAAAAAACAAAGACAGAATATCGAGCATCAGATGGTGTAATTATGATTAAAAAATCCCTCAACTGTTGAGGGATTTTTATTATGTGTTTTAACTAATGAGGTCTTTCAAAATACCCTCTATGCGGGTATAATCCGCACATTATGTTTGGCAAGAAAATCGGAATTGATCTTGGGACTGCAAATACGCTCGTCTATGTACCTGGGAAAGGTATCGTTTTAAACGAGCCTTCTGTTGTTGCCGTATCTGAACAAGACAATGCAATCCTTGCTATCGGTAGTGAGGCAAAAGAGATGATCGGTAAAACTCCGGAAGCCATCATTGCCTACCGTCCAATGAAAGACGGCGTCATCGCCGACTATCGTGTGACGGAAGCCATGCTCCGATATTTCATTGGCAAAGCACTTGGACGATGGAACCTCTTCAAACCAGAAGCCATGATCTCTGTGCCAGCTGGTATCACAAGTACTGAACGTCGCGCCGTTGTGGAAGCAGCTATTCGTGCTGGTGCAAAAAATGCCTACGTGGTCAAAGAGCCGATCCTCGCCGCTATTGGTGCGGGTATTCCTATTCATGAGTCGCATGGAAATATGATTGTCGATATCGGTGGTGGTACCACCGACGGGGCGGTGATTTCTCTCGGCGGTATTGTGGCATCAACATCAGTAAAGTGCGCGGGAAATAAAATCGATCAAGCGATCGCAGACTATATAAAGAAGACATTCAATCTTGCCATTGGAGATAAGACTGCGGAAAATATCAAAATCCAGATCGGCGCAGCTGTGCCACTTGAAGAAGAACTCACAATGACTATTAAGGGACGCGACTATGTCCAAGGTCTTCCACGTACTGCGCAGGTCTCAACAAATGAAATTGTACGCGCGATTGATCCAGAGCTTCGCCAAGTGGTAAAAGCTATCAAAGACGTACTTCAAGATACTCCACCAGAACTTGCGGCTGATATTATCGATCGAGGCATCATTATGACCGGAGGTACATCACAGCTCCGCGGATTTCCTGAGCTTATTTATCGCCGCACGGGAGTAAAGGCTCGTCTTGCCGATGAGGCGCTCTATTGCGTCGTACACGGTACCGGCATCGCACTCGACCATCTTGCAACATACAAAAAGACAATCATGAGCAAACGCTAGCATGGAGCTTTTTCACGCATACATTATTGGAGGGGATCGCGAGGCGGCGCAGGCGCATATCGCCGAGCTTCTTTCTGGACACAATATAGATCAGTCAGGCAATCCAGATTATGTTGAGACAACTGTCGTCTCGTTTGCTATCGACAATGCGCGTGAGCTCAAAGAGTGGCAGGTGCTTGCGCCTGTTGGTGATCGCAAAGTACACGTTGTGTATGCAGACTTCATTACTCGAGAAGCTGAAAACGCGCTTCTCAAAACTCTCGAAGAGCCGGCACCTAACACACATATTATTTTTGCCGTGCCTCAGCCAGATATGCTCCTTGCGACATTGCGATCTCGCGTGCGGGTTGTGGATGCAGGTCACATAAATGAAAACGGAACAGCAGGGAAGCGATTCTTGCAGTCGTCTATTCCTGATCGACTCAAAATAGTGCAGAAGCTAATTGAAAAAAGTGACGAAGAAGATGCTTCAGCTGAAGCACGAGCACGAGTGCTGTCGTTTATAAACGAGCTTGAAGCCGAGCTTTCAAAAAATGTAGAGAAAAATGCCGAAGCGCTTGCGACAATTTTAAAACTCAAAAAGCACGTGTATGTATCAGGAGCGTCGCTGAAGCTTATAGTTGAGACGCTCGGACTTGTTTTGTAAGCCAACTTTATACTTTTAGCATCATGGGCTATACTGACGTTACTATGTCATTCAATTACACAACCTTAGATAATGGATTAAAAGAAGTTGCCGACTGGCTTACTCGCGAATATTCTCGCGTGCACACAGGTCGTGCTGCACCAATGCTCCTTGATGGAGTTATGGTAGAGGCCTATGGCGCGCTTCAGCCGATCAAAAACGTGGGCTCTATCAACGTTGAAGATGCAAAGACACTCCGTATCGCTATTTGGGACAAGACGCTTGTGAAGGAAGTTGAAAAAGGCATCAACGCCGCAAATCTCGGACTTTCCGTTGCTGTTGACGGCGATGGTATGCGCGTTATCTTTCCAGCGCTCACGACCGAAAATAGAACACGACTTGTAAAAGTCCTTAAAGAAAAGCTCGAGGATGCGCGCATTAGCGTACGCAAAGAGCGTGAGTCTGCGCTTTCAGAACTCAAGACAGCTGATCTTCCTGAAGACGACGCACGTCGCGCAAAAGATGAGATCCAGAAGCGCGTAGATGTCTCAAACGAAAAGCTCGAAAGCATTTTTGCCGCAAAAGAGGCAGAAGTGATGGG
>CAYTCQ010000024.1:4527-8236 GCA_964436485.1 uncultured Candidatus Saccharibacteria bacterium
GTAGGGTATCCGCCACGCGCAAGAAAGCTTTTCATATGGAAAGGCACGCTTTTTACGCTCAACTGGCTTCCGTTTGGCGGTTTTGTAAAAATTTTCGGTGAGACAGGGGAAGAGGTGCAGGCTTCAGATTCATTTGCACACCAAAAGCTCTGGAAACGACTGGCTGTTATTGTGGCAGGTGTTGTCGCAAATATTCTTCTTGCTGTTGTGCTTTATACGGCAAGTTTCAATATTGGATTTATTGGATCGGTCTCAGATTTTCCGCAGGCGCAGCTTGCGACTCCTGAATCTATCGTCATCACTGATGTGATGAATGGCTCTCCAGCAGAGCGTGCCGGTTTGCGCTCAGGTGATGCGATCAAAGAGTTACGAGTCGGAACAAGTGCGAGTGAAATAAAAAACAATACTGATGTGACGGAATTTGTACACGCGCATTCGGCGCAGGAAATTTCTGTCGTTTTCACACGTGGATCGCACGAACAAACAGTTGCTATTATGCCAACAGTACTTTCAGATGGCACACCTGCACTCGGAGTCGGTATTGCAAAACTGGCGCGACTTAAGCTTCCATTTTTCCAGGCGCTTAAGTATGGAAGTCTCTATACCGTTTCTGTTTTTAACGAAACGATTGTTTCCTTCGGTAAACTTCTCGGTAGTATTTTCAAAAAAGATCACTCGCTCTTGTCACAAGTTTCGGGACCTGTTGGCATTGCGCAATTTGCTGGCAACGCATATGCGCTAGGTATCGGGTCACTGCTTTCGTTCATGGGATTTATTTCCATCAATCTTGCCGTCATCAATTTGCTTCCAATTCCAGCGCTTGATGGTGGACGATTTATCATCGAACTCTTTTCTCGTAATGGAAAATCCAAACTTCCAGAGCGAGCGCTTGGCGTCGTACAGAGACTCAGCTTTGTGCTCCTCCTTGTACTCATTCTCTATGTGACATACCACGATATCGTGCGACTTTTTACATAAATTAGAGCACACGTTGTCAAAGCAGGAAGGGCAGGGAAGCTGAAAAAACCTTATAAAATAAGGATTTCACCATATATTTGACCTTTATAGCAAATAATGCTATTATCATCCCAGCACATAAAAATTAGTAGTATTAGAGAGATAGATATATATGTCGAAAAAAATAACATTTAAGCCAAAACAGGTCACAAAAAAGATCCTTTCACCGCTTCAGGATCGCTCTTTGGATATCGTAAAGAGTCGTTTTGGTCTCGGCGCTGATCACGAGCGTCAGACACTTGAAGCTATTGGTGAAAAGTATGGCATCACGCGCGAGCGCGTACGCCAGATCGAACAGGCCGCACTTGCTCTTATCAAGAAGTCTGACGACTATAAAGCAGAGCGCGCAAACTGGACTGAACTCAAGTCAGTCATCGAAGACCTTGGCGGACTTGTTGCTGAAGACGAACTCCTTTCATCTATCTCGAAAGACGAAGAAACTCAGAACCATGTACATTTCTATCTCGTACTCGGCGATGAATTCATTAAGCACCGCGAAGATGACGACTACGTCTCTCGCTGGAGTGTCAGTGGAGACCTTTCTGACAAAGTCCACACATCTCTCTCAAATCTCTACTCAAAGCTCGAAGATGACGAACTCATTCCAGAGAGTGAAATGGTAAACCGTTTCCTTGAGGAGCTTAAGAAGATCAATGTTGCTTCTGTAAACGAAGAAATTGCTCGTCGCTGGCTCTGTCTCTCAAAAGGCATTTGTAAAAACCCTCTTGGTGAAATGGGTAAGGCATCAGCTTCAGGCGTAAAGGCTCGCGGTATCAAGGATTATGCGTATCTCATGATGCGCAAGCACGGCTCACCAATGCACTTCCGCGAAGTCGCAGAATCTATCACAGATACATTTGAAAAGAAGTGTCACACTGCTACATGTCACAACGAGCTCATCAAAGACAAGCGCTTTGTTCTCGTCGGACGCGGTATGTACGCTCTTAAGGAATGGGGCTACAAGCCAGGAGTTGTCCGCGACGTTATCAAGGAAATCTTGAAGCGCGAAGGACCACTCACAAAGGAAGAAGTGGTAGACAAGGTCATGAAGGAACGCTATCTCAAGAAGAACACGATCCTCGTCAACCTCCAGAATCCAAAGTACTTCAAGAAAAATAAAGAAAAGAAATATACTCCAGTTTAATCAAGAAGCAATAGAGCAATAAGCAAGTGAGCAAAAACTCAAACACAAAATCCCCATATGGGGATTTTGTGTTTCTTGCTCCTTGTTCTGTTGTTCTTTTGCTATAATTGATCGTATGCAAAATCACGAACGCGGAAATATTATCCTCATTGTTGTTGGTGTTGCTATGGCATTACTACTCATCGGATTTTTCCGTAGTGAAAAATCTTTTTTTGGTACGGTCAATTTCAAAGCGGCGCTCAATCTTCCATGCGGGCTCACAATACAGCAGCCTGACAAGAAAAAGAAAGACGAGTCAGTCTCGTTTCCACTCACTGTCAGTGGCTATATTCACGGCTGTGGCTGGGAGAAGAGTGGTAATTTGGCCGGCATGGCGCAAGTCTTTGATGACCTAGGTAGTCCTGTCACTGGTCCCGTTGCGCTTGTTATTCCAAAGGACTCAACAGAAGATCCATTTTATTTTGAAGCGACACTTTCACTCCAGTCTGCGCCTCACACAGGAGAGGGAACAATTCTTATTCACAGTACGACAGGTCTTGGTGAAGCAGTTCCGATAAAATTTTAGTGACCTAATTTTCTTGAAGCGTACCCGCTGATTAGAAAATGGAAATGCCCTTGTGGTATAATATTTTTGTATGATCGGCACGATAGTCGGAGCAATTCTCTCATTCATTGGACTCGTTCTCGCTAAGACCGCCTTTATTTGGGGGCCGTTTATTGCGATGTATCTTGCGTTTGAGATGTGGCACCACTTTGTGACGGAACGCTTCATTCTGGGCATGCGTTGGACACTGTTTGAAATCGAAGTGCCACGCGATGTCGAAAAGACACCACTTGCCATGGAGCTTATTTTTACCAATGCGCTCTATCACGCAAGTATCAAAGGTATCTGGGAGGTCTGGATTCAAGGTGCACCGCACTTTTGGTTTTCACTTGAAATAGCTGGTATTGACGGTGCAGTGCATTTTTATATCCGCACGCCATCACGCATTCGCGATCTTGTTGAGACACAAATATACGCCCAATATCCGCAGGCAAAAGTGCGTGAAGTTGAAGACTATACGCTTGTTGTGCCGTATGATGCGCCAAACAAAGATTGGTATGTCTGGGGTTGTGAATTCGTGCAAGAAAAGCATCACGCTTTTCCTATTCGTACCTATGTGAGCTATGGTCTCGACAAGCCGACAGATAAGGAAGTGCTTAAAGTAGACCCGCTTACTCCGACAATCGAATTTCTCGGCTCGCTCAAACGTGGACAGCAAGCCTGGATCCAGCACGTCATTAGGCCTTCAAAGACGGCATTTCATACGCACGGCAAGATGTTTACACACCACGGCTGGGTACAGGAAGCTAATGATGAAATCTTTCGCCAGATGGAGCCATACCGCAGCTACACAGAAAAGCGCAAGGGTCATCCCGAAGAGATTGAACTCACTCGTATTCCACGTTCGATTGAAAAGCGCATCGATGCCATGAAAGAAAAGCTCAACCGTCTTGGTTTTGACGTCGGTATTCGTGTTGTTGTTGTTTCAGAAGCAAAATATATCA